>DATMSF010000036.1:0-6785 GCA_035565535.1 Aeromicrobium sp. | reverse complement strand
TCGACAAGACGTCACATCTCCTGGGCACCGTATCCCCTGGTCAGAGGTGGGTGCGGGTTTCAATGAAGTTCGGTGATTCCACCTTCCCGCGAGCGACGCCTCGACCGCGACTTCAACGCGTGTGATCTTCGTCGGACCGGGCGTGATCTACGTCTCGCGGGCCCGACTCCTAGGATGTCGGTGTGAGTCAGCCGGCCGTCGAAGTCACCGATCTGGTGATGCGTTACGGCGATACCGTCGCCGTGGATGGCCTGTCGTTGACGGTGGAGCCGGGGACGGTCACCGCGATCCTCGGACCGAACGGTGCCGGCAAGACGACCACGATCGAGACGTGTGAAGGGTTTCGTGCACCGCAGGCCGGATCGGTGCGAGTGCTCGGGCTGGATCCGATCGTCGACGCCAAGCGGCTGCGCCCCCGCGTCGGGGTGATGCTGCAGTCCGGTGGCGCCTGGTCGGGTTCACGAGCGCACGAGATGCTGCGGCACATGGCGTCGTTGCACGCCTACCCGCTGGACGTCGACCTGTTGATCGAGCGCCTCGGCATGCAGTCGTACGGACGAACGCCGTACAGGCGACTGTCCGGCGGGCAGCAGCAGCGTCTGAGCCTGGCGATGGCGATCGTCGGACGGCCCGATCTGCTGTTCCTCGATGAGCCGACGGCCGGTCTGGACCCCCAGGCGCGGCGCGCCACGTGGGACCTGATCGGCGAGCTCAAGGGGCACGGCGTCACGACGGTGCTGACCACGCACTTCATGGACGAGGCCGAGACGCTGTCCGATCACGTCCACATCGTCGACGGCGGCCGCCTGATCGCGTCGGGCACGGTGGCCGAGCTGGCGGTGGTCGGGGCCGAGGACTCGATCCGGTTCACCGCTCGCGCCGGCTTGGACGTCGTGGCCCTGATGGCCGCGCTGCCCGTCGACACCAAGGTCGTCGAGGTGGCGGCCGGCTCGTACGTGGTCAACGGCGCGGTCGACCCGGCCCTGGTCGCCGCCGTGACGGCGTGGCTCGCAGGTCAGGGCGTCCTCACCGACACGATGCACGTGCGACGGCAGACGCTCGAGGACCGGTTCCTGGACCTGACGGGACGGACCTTGCGATGAGTCTGGACCTGTCCCCGCGGCCCGGAGCCGCGCCGATCGCCACCATGGTGCGCCACCAGGCGCAGATGGAGCTGCGCCTGCTGTCGCGCAACGGCGAGCAGATGCTGTTGACGCTGGTGATCCCGCTGGTGCTGATCGTGCTCGGCGGACGCTCGGAGCAGATCGTCGACCTGGGACCCGGTCGGCCGATGGACATCATCACCCCCGGCATCCTGGCGCTCGCGGTCCTGTCGACGTCGTTCACGTCACTGGCGATCGCCACCGGGTTCGAGCGCCGGTACGGGGTCATCAAGCGACTCGGCGCCTCTCCCCTGCCGCGGTGGGGACTCATGGTCGGCAAGATCGCCGCCATCGTCGTGGTCGAGGTGGTCCAGCTCGCGATCCTGATCGGTGTCGGACTCGCGCTCGGCTGGCAGCCGCACGGAGGGGCTGTCGCATGGATCGAGGCGTTCTGCCTGATCGTCCTGGGCACCGCTGCATTCGGCGCCATGGGGCTGCTGATCGCCGGGACGTTGCGGGCGGAGGCCACCTTGGCCGTCGCGAACCTGGTGTACGTGCTCCTGCTCGTCGGCGGTGGGCTGATCGTCCCGTTGGACCGCTACCCCGACCAGGCACGCCACGTGCTGGAGCTGCTGCCGTCCGGTGCACTGGGCGAGGGGTTGCGAGAGACCTTCGCCGGGGCGGGTGCTGACCCGTTCTCGTTCGTGGTGCTGATCATCTGGGCCGTGTGCTGCGGTCTTGGCGTATCGAGGTTGTTCAAGTGGGAATGATGCCCAATCCCTTGCGTCCCGACGACCGCGCGGTGCGGTGGTGGGCGATGGCCGTGCTCGTGTCCAACATCGGGATCGTGCTCACCGGCGCGCTCGTACGCCTGACCGGGTCGGGTCTGGGTTGTCCGACGTGGCCCAGGTGCACCGACGAGTCGTTCGTCCCGCACCAGGCGCTCGGCGTCAACGGCGCGATCGAGTTCGGCAACCGGCTGTTGACCTACGTGTTGATCGTGATCGCCGTCGGGGCGTTCGTCGCGGTCTGGAGGTGGGACCGGTCGAACCGCTCCTTGCGTCGCCTGATGGCCGTGATCGCGTTGGGAATACCGTTCCAGGGCGTCATCGGCGGCATCACCGTGCTGACCGACCTGAACCCGTGGATCGTGGCGCTGCACCTGTTGTTGTCGATGGTGTTGATCGCCTTGGCCACCTGGCTGGTCCTCCGGGTCCGCGACGCCGACCACGACGACCGCGACCCGTGGGTGCTGATCACCTACGCCTTGACCTGGATCGTGGTCTATCTCGGCACCGTGGTGACAGGTTCTGGTCCACACGCGGGCGACGTGAAGGCGCCGCGCAACGGGCTGGATCCGCAGGTGATGAGTCACGTGCACGCCTGGGCGGTCTACGCGCTGGTCGGCGTCACCGTGCTGGTGGCGTGGCGGCTGCGTGGCAGTGCGGCGGGCCGGGCCGCCGTCGTGCTGTTCGTCGTCGAGCTCGCACAAGGCGTCATCGGGTTCGTGCAGTACTTCAACGACCTGCCCATCACGCTGGTCGCCGCCCATCTGCTGGGCGCAGCGGTCCTGATCGCGTCCAGCACGGCGCTGCTGCTGTCGTCCACGGCCAGGAGCGAGGTCGCGACCGGTGCTCGCTGACGTCGACCTGGCGGTCCGGCTGGTGCGTGACGCCGGCGCCCTCGCCGCCCGCATGCGTGTCGAGGGACTCGACGCGGAGCAGAAGACGTCGGTATCCGACGTGGTGACCGCGGCCGACCACGCGGCTGAACGCCTTGTCACCGACCTGCTGCGGCAGCAACGGCCCGACGACGGAATCCTCGGCGAGGAAGGAACCGCGCACGAGGGACGTTCGGGCCGACGCTGGGTCATCGACCCGGTGGACGGCACCTACAACTTCTTCTCGGGCCTGAGCTACTGGTGCAGCGCGTTGGCGCTGCAGGACGCGGACCGGCTCGTCCTCGGTGCCGTGCACCGGCCCGAGACGGACCAGACCTGGATCGGAGGTCCGGACCTGCCGACCACCTGCAACGACACGCCGGTCTCGCCCCTGCAGGACGTACCGCTGGCGCAGTGCAGCGTCGCGACCTACATCCATCCGGGCACGTTGGACGATCCCGGCAAGGGCGGCGTGTGGCGCTCGATCGTCGACGCCGTGTCGACACCGCGGATGCTCGGCTCGGGGTCGTGCGACCTGGCGGGCGTGGCGTCGGGCCGCATCGGGGTCTTCGCGGGCCACTCGTGCCCCGAGTGGGACTGGCTGCCGGGGCGTGCGCTGGTGGAAGCGGCCGGCGGTCGCACCGAGGTCGTGCAGGTGCACGGAACGCGCTGGCACCTGGCCGGCAACCGGCTCGCGGTGGAGGAGCTCGTCGAGCGCGTCGTCGGGACCTCGGTCTAGCCCGTCCGGACCGCCGACGTCGCGGCCGATTCAACCGCCTTGTCGGTTCAGCTGTGGTGTGGTGAGTACGTCATCGCCAGGCACCCGTCGCAGTCAGGGTCGGCGACGTCGACGACGAACCCAGCCCTCTCGTACACCGATCGAGCGGCGACGTTGCCCGGGACGACCCGCAGGTACAGCGGACGGTCTCCGGCCGTCGCGGTCACCGCGGCGATCAGTGCGGCCCCGACACCGGCGCCGCGGGCCGGTTCTGCGACGAACATCGACGCCAGCTGAAGGCGTCCGTCCGGCATCGGGTCGGCAGCGACCATCCCGACCGGATCGGCGCCGTCGTAGGCGAGCCAGCAGCCGAGCGCGGCTTCGATGCGGCCACGCCAGACGGACTCGCGGTCGTCGATACTCTCCAACGTCGGCACGAACGCCTCGGGCGCCTCGGTCAGCGCCCTGATCCTCAGGGTGCGCCAGTCGCGCCAGTCGTCGGCGCAGATGCGGGTGATCACGCGCGGCGGAGCCGGTCGGTCGGCAGGTCGATGACGATGCGGTCGGACTCATCACGTGGCACACCGACGACCAGAGCGAACTCGGCAGGAGCCAGGACGGCCTGCCCGGCGTCGACCTCGACCAGGACGACGGCTCGTTCCGTGCCGTCGGCCAGGCGGAGCATCCACCGGTCGGCCAGGTACCCCAACCCCACGTTGTCGAGTCGTTCGGTCGCGACCCACTCGTCACAAGGCTCGCCGACTGGTGTGCCCAGGAGCGTCATCGGCACGACGGAGTCCCCGCCGACTGGTGCCAGGTAGCCGATCAGCTCGCCGTCGGCGCGATGGTGCCGACGCCAATCGGCGGGGATCATCGCTGCAGGATCGGATCGATGAAGGGGTCGGCAGCCGCAGCGACGAACAACAGCGCCAGGTAGGCGTTCGACAGGTGGAACAGGCGCATCGGCTTGATCACCGAGAGCTCCTCGGTGTCGCGGGCCCGTGAACGCAGATCGTAGGCCTCGACCAGGAAGACGATGCCGAGCAGGATCGCCGACGCCGGGTAGAACCAGCCCGTCTCCGCCACCGGCCACAACGCCAGCGACGTGGCCACCATGACCCACGAGTAGGCCACGATCTGACGGGAGACCTCATCGGAGGTCGCCACCGACGGCAGCATGGGGACGTCGGCGGCTGCGTAGTCGTCGCGGTACCGCATGGCCAGCGACCAGAAGTGCGGAGGCGTCCAGAAGAACACCACCAGGAACAGCACGACGGGCGCCCAGTGCAGCTCGTTCGTGACCGCGGTCCAACCGATCAGCGCCGGGAAGCAGCCGGCCGCGCCGCCCCACACGATGTTCTGCGTGGTTCGGCGCTTCAAGATCATCGTGTAGACGACGACGTAGAAGACGTTGGCCGCCAACGCCAGCATCGAGGACAACGGGTTGACCAGGACCCACAGCCAGGCGGTGGACACGACCGCGAGGACGAGCCCGAACCACAGCGCGCCGCGCGTGCTCACCTGGTGGCGCACGAGCGGTCGACGTGCCGTCCGACGCATCTTGGTGTCGATGTCGGCGTCGACCACGCAGTTCAGCGCATTCGCGCTGCCGGCCGACAGCGTTCCGCCGACGATCGTCGCGACGACGAGCCACAGATCGGGGACGGCACGAGCGGCCAGGAACATCACCGGGACGGTCGTGAGCAGCAACAGTTCGATGATGCGCGGCTTCATCAAGGCGATGTACGCCCGCACGACGTCGGCAGCTGACGGACGGTGGTCCGTGGGGACGCCGGACCGTGTATCGGGGGTCTCGGCAACGGCACTCACATGGCACAGTCTATCCGCAGCCGAGTAGGGTCGAACATGTCGGCCTGTACATCCTCCAAACGCCAGGAGTTCCCGCTGTGACCACCGCCCAGAACATCGACGACAACGGGTTGGACTGGAACGATCTCGACGCGTCGGCGGTGGACACCGCCCGCCTGCTCGCCGCCGACGCGGTGGAGAAGGCCGGCAACGGCCACCCGGGGACGGCGATGAGCCTGGCTCCAGCGGCCTACCTGCTGTACCAGAAGGTGATGCGGCACGACCCCAACGATCCGTTGTGGATCGGCCGCGACCGATTCGTCCTGTCGTGCGGTCACTCCAGCCTGACCCAGTACGTCCAGCTGTACCTGGCCGGCTACCCGCTGTCCTTGGAGGACCTGCAGAACCTGCGCCAGTGGGGCAGCCAGACGCCGGGACATCCCGAGTACCGGCACACACCGGGCGTGGAGGTCACGACGGGTCCGCTCGGCCAGGGCATCGCCAACGCCGTCGGGATGGCCATGGCCGCCCGGCGCGAACGCGGACTGCTCGATCCCACGCCGGCAGCCGGTCAGAGCCCGTTCGACCACCACGTCTACGTCATCGCCTCGGACGGCGACGTCCAAGAAGGCGTCTCGGCGGAGGCCTCGTCGTTGGCCGGCCACCAGAAGCTCGGCAACCTGACGGTCATCTACGACGACAACAAGATCTCGATCGAGGACGACACCGACGTCGCGTTCACCGAGGACGTCGCCGCGCGTTATGCCGCCTACGGCTGGGACGTGCGCACCGTCGACTGGACCGACGGCGGCACCGGGTACACCGAGGACGTGCCGGCGCTGTACGCCGCGATCCAGGAGGCCGCAGCCGTCACCGACAAGCCCAGCCTGATCGTGCTGCGCACGATCATCGCCTGGCCCGCGCCCACCAAGCAGAACACGGGCGCCTCGCACGGCTCGGCGCTCGGTGCCGACGAGATCGCAGCGACCAAGAAGCTGTTGGGATTCGACCCCGAGCAGTCGTTCAGCGTGGCCGACGACGTCCTGGCCCACACGCGGCGAGCCAAGGATCGCGGCACGACGGCCCATGTACAGTGGCAGGTCCACTTCGACGCCTGGAGCACGGCGAACGCTGACGGCGCCGCGCTGCTCCAGCGACTGCGGAACCACGAGCTGCCGGACGGCTGGGACGCCGACCTGCCGTCGTACCCCGCTGACGACAAGGGCGTCGCGACCCGCGTGGCGTCCGGGGACTTCCTCACCGCCGCCGCGCCGAAGCTGCCCGAGCTGTGGGGCGGATCGGCCGACCTGGCCGGCTCCAACAACACGACACCGAAGGGCGAGCTGTCGTTCCTGCCGCCCGAGTGGTCCACCGACGCGTTCACGGGCAGCTGGTACGGCCGGGTCCTGCACTTCGGCATCCGCGAGCACGCGATGGGGTCGGTGCTCAACGGCATCGCGCTGCACGGTCCGACGCGACCGTACGGCGGGACGTT
>DATMSF010000035.1:0-5045 GCA_035565535.1 Aeromicrobium sp. | reverse complement strand
GGTCGCCGATCTGCGGCTCGACGACCCGCAACGGCGTGGCCGATCGCTCGACGACCGTCGTGTCGAGACCCCGGGCCACGCACGCCTCGGCCATCTCCATCCCGATGTACCCCGACCCGACGACCACCACGTGGCGCGGGTCGGTCCCGATCGCTTCGAGCACCCGCTGACCGTCGTCGATCGACTGGACGCCCAAGATCCCGTCGGCGCGGATACCGGGCAGATCGGGTCGCACCGGTTCGGCGCCGGTCGCGATCACCAGCTTGTCGTACGGGACGTCGCCGTGATCGGTGACGACCACCTTGCGGTCACGATCGATCGCCGTGGCCTCCACCCCGATCCGCAGGTCGATGCCGTTCCTGCGGTGCTCCTCGGGCGTCCGGGCGATCAGCTGATCGGCCGAGCGGATCTCTCCGCTGACCCAGTACGGGATGCCGCACGCCGAGTACGACGTCCACTGCCCGCGTTCGAGCACGACCACCTGGTGCCCCTCGGGCAGCCGACGACGTACGTTGGCCGCCACGGTCGCTCCTGCAGCGTCGGCGCCGATGACAACGACTTGAGCCATGGCTCGACCTTAATCGGCCACGTCGCCGAGCGCGTGCCGCCTGATCCAGGTGTGCATCGCGATGGCCGCCGCAGCCCCGGCGTTGATGGAACGGGTGGACCCGTACTGCGCGATCGACAGTGTGCGCGTGCAGGCGGCTCGCGCTTCATCGCTCAATCCCGGACCTTCCTGGCCGAACACCAGGACACACCGTTCCGGCAGGTGGGCCGACTCGATGGGCTCGGAGTCCTCGACGTTGTCGATGCCGATGACCTCGACGTCCTGGCCTCGTGCCCAGGCGATCAGGTCGGCCATCTCGGGGTGGTGCCGCACGTGCTGGTACCGGTCGGTGACCATCGCGCCGCGACGGTTCCATCGACGCTTCCCGACGATGTGCACCTCGGCGGCCAGAAAGGCGTTCGCTGTGCGGACGATCGATCCGATGTTGAAGTCGTGCTGCCAGTTCTCGATCGCGACGTGGAAGCCGTGGCGACGTTCGTCGAGGTCGGCGACGATCGCCTCGACCGTCCAGTAGCGATACCGGTCGACGACGTTGCGCGTGTCGCCGTCACGCAGCAGGTCGCGGTCGTACCGGGGATCGTCGGGCCAGTCGCCGTCCCACGGACCGACGCCGATCTCGCTCACCCGACTCCGTACTCGGCCCGGTAGTCGCGGATCGCGTCGAGGTGCTCGGCGTGCCGTCCGGTCTCGTCGATGAACTCGACGATGTCGCCGAGCGTGATGATCGAGGTGACGTTGACGCCCAGATCGCGCTCGACCTCCTCGATCGCAGAACGTGGGCCGGTTCCGCGTTCCTGCCGGTCGACGGCCACGACGACTCCGGCGATCTCGGCGCCTTCGGCGGCGACGACCTGCTGAACTTCGCGGATCGCGGTTCCCGCAGTGATGACGTCGTCGACGACGAGCGCTCGGCCGGCCAAGGCCGATCCGACGATCAGTCCGCCTTCACCGTGGTCCTTGGCCTCCTTGCGGTTGAAGCACCAGGGCACGTCCTGTCCGTGGTGCTCGGCCAGCGCGACGGCCGTGGCCGCGGCGATGGGGATGCCCTTGTAGGCCGGCCCCAGCAGGACGTCGAACTCGATGTCGGCATCGACGATCGCTGCGGCATAGCTCCGGCCCAGCGCTGCGAGGCGTTCACCGGTGTTGAACAGGCCGGCGTTGAAGAAGTACGGCGACGTGCGGCCCGACTTCAAGATGAAGGAGCCGAAGCGCAGCACGTCGAGATCGAGTGCGAGCTCGATGAACTCGCGACGGTGGTCCTTCACCTCAGGCGCCCGCCTTCTGGCTCTTCGTGGCTGATTCGCCGGTCGCGGACTTCTCGGCCGGTGGTGCCACCTTGCTCTTGTCGATCGTCTTGACCAGGTGCCCGATCGCGACGTTGCGGTTGCGGGTGTGGAACAGCTCCGAGCAGGTCAGCAGCGTGATCTTCTTCTCGGTCGGCTCGGAGTTGTCCCAGTCCTTGTCGGGCACGGGCCACAGCGGCCACGAGGTGGTGAAGTCGACCGTGATGGCGTCGCCGTTGTTCTCCAGCTCGTACGTGTAGATGTGGGTCCGTGTCTCGACCTCGACGAGATCGCCCTTGCGCAGCTTCAGGAAGTCGCGGAACGGCTCGCCGTGGGTGACCCGGTGGCCGGCGATGACGAAGTTGCCAACGGCACCGGGATCGTCACCCTTCGGGTACATGCCGACGCCCTTGGCGAGGGTCGCGTCGTCGAAGCCCTTGATGATGGGGACCTGGAAGTCCTTGCCGAAGCGTTCAACCCTGAGCAGACCGATCGCATCACCTTCGATGCCGTTCTCCCACTGGTCGAGCGTGCTCTGCGTGATCCTCTGCTGTGCCTGCTTCGAGACGATGTTGGTGCCGAAGTACTGCCACAGGAACCAGCCGAGCAGGCCGAGGCCCACGGCGATCATCAGCAGTCCGATACCGGTGATGATGCGGCCGCGGATCGAACGCCGACGGGGCGCTCGCGGCGGGGGTGCGCTGCGCGCCGCGGTGATGGTCATGGCTCCGATTGTCGCACTCGTGCGGTTGGGCGACCCCGGCCAGCGTCCTTCCGGCGCAGCGTACGGCCACTTTCTACCCATTTGGCCCACCCTGCGCCCGTCCAACCAGTAGACTTCGAGCCGTTGCCCCGCCGTTTCACCCCCCGAGAACGGCGGGGCAACGCTGTTCCTCGGTGATGGCCGTGTCGACCGCGCGTACTGTCGGGGACATGCATCGCGCCGCTCGTCGTCTCGACGGTCTGGGAACCACGATCTTCGCCGAGATGAGCCGCCTGGCCGTCGAGACCGATTCGGTCAACCTGGGCCAGGGCTTCCCGGACGTCGACGGACCGTCGTGGGTCGTCGACGCCGTCACCGAGGCGATGCGCAGCGGGCACAACCAGTACGCGCCGGGAACCGGGGTGCCGCAGCTGCGTACCGCTGTCGCCCGGCACCAGCACCGGTTCTACGGGATCGAGGTCGACCCGGCGTCGCAGGTCGTGGTCACCACCGGCGCGACGGAGGCGATCGCCGCCGCCCTGCTCGGACTGGTCAACCCCGGCGACGAGGTGGTCGTGCTCGAGCCGTACTACGACTCGTACGTCGCGATGCTGCAGATGGCGGGGGCGACCCGCCGACCGGTGACGCTGCGCGCGCCGGACTTCCGTCTCCCGATCGACCAGTTCCGCGCCGCCGTCACTCCGCGGACCCGCATGGTGCTGCTGAACACCCCTCACAATCCGACGGGGGCCGTACTCACCCGCGCCGAGCTGGAGGCGATCGCCGACGTCGCGATCGAGCACGATCTGATCGTCGTGTCCGACGAGGTGTACGAGCACCTGACGTTCGGAGTCGAGCACGTCCCGATCGCGACGCTGCCCGGGATGGCAGATCGCACACTGACCATCTCGTCGGCCGGCAAGAGCTTCTCGTTCACGGGCTGGAAGGTCGGCTGGGCCACGGGACCGGCCGACCTGGTCGAGGCCACGATGGGCGCCAAGCAGTTCTTGAGCTACACCTCCGGTGCGCCCTTCCAGCCCGCGATCGCCCGCGCTCTCGACCAGGCCGAGTCGATCGTCGACCCGTTGCGTCAGCACCTGGCGGACCGCCGCGACCAGCTGTGCACGGGTCTGGAGCAGATCGGCTTCGACGTCTTCCAGCCCGACGGCACCTACTTCGCGACGACGGATGTCCGCCCTCTGGGCTTCGACGACGGTCTGGAGTTCTGCCGTTCTCTGGCCCGCACCGTCGGAGTCGTCGCGATCCCCCACCAGGTGTTCTACGACGACGTCGACGCCGGTCGACCGCTGGTCCGTTGGGCGTTCTGCAAGTCCGAATCCGTCATCGCCGAGGCCCTCGAGCGGCTCTCTGGGCTGTCGCACCACTGACCGTCCGGCCCGATTCGGCAGTGCTGATCGCCCCGGGTAGACTCTTCCTGGTTCGGCGGGCGATCCTCGCTGAACCTTCGCCGCCTTAGCTCAGTCGGTAGAGCATTTCACTCGTAATGAAAAGGTCGTCGGTTCGATTCCGACAGGCGGCTCCAGGAAAATCTGGACCTTGACTTCTAGCCACGGTCGCCTCCTTCGCCCAAATCCTGCTCCGAGGCTACTCCCGAGCGTTCGAGGCGAGCCACACCGACACGATCGGCGTCTGTTCCCAGGAACGTGACGTAAACGTTCGTGGTGCTGATATCGGCGTGACCGGCCCACTCCTTCGCGGTGGACACCGGCACGCCGGAAGCCAGCCACAGACAGATCGCGGTGTGCCGCAGATCGTAGAGCCGACGCCCGTCGCTGAACTCATCCCAACCCGACGACGCCCGGAACCGATTAGCGTGCAGCGTGCCGCCCCGATCAGTGGTCACCAATAGATCGTCAGGCTCCTTGCCCTGCGCCATGCCCCGCACAATCTCGGCCACGTGCGACGGGACCGGCACAAATCTGTTCTTGCCCGACTTGGTGACCTTGACCTCGTGGCCTTCCGGTCGCGCACGCTCAACGCGCAGACCGAACACCGGCACCTCCACGATGTCTCGCACCCGCAACTCGCGCGCCTCAGATGGACGCAATCCCGTCCAGCCCAGCAACAGCACAATCTGAGCCAGCCGCACCCCACCGCGCTCAGCAACTCGCACCGCAACGTCCATCAGCTCGCGCTCCGACAGAGGCCGCGCGCCCTTACGCGGCTCGACGCGACGCGGCACCCGAATGTTCTTGACCGGATTGGATGCAAGCGCCCGAGGCTCAACCACCAGCCACTCGAAGAACGTCGACAACGACGCGCGACGCCGCACCACAGATTCACGCCCCACTTGCTCACCCCATTCATGCAACAGGCGAGCGATGTGGCCAGGAGTCACGTCGCGGACGACGACACGGCCGAACCACCCCGGAACAGACTGGACGAACTGACCATCGGCAACGAATGTCGCCGGAGCCACGCGCGAGCGTCGAATATCCAGCCACTCAGCCAACAGCACACGAACCTCAGC
>DATMSF010000034.1:0-2145 GCA_035565535.1 Aeromicrobium sp. | reverse complement strand
TAGGTCTGCAGGCCCAGGGTGTCGAACCCCACGCGGGCCAGAGCATCGAGGCCCGGCTCGTCGACGCCCATGTCGGCCAGCATCTCGGCTCGCATCGCCAGCGCATCCTCGTCGTCGCCCAGCTCGACGAGCTCGGCCTCGGCCTTGGCGTCGAGGAAGATTGCCTCCGCGGGTGCCACCAGCTCGCGCATGCGCGACTTGAGGTCCTCGTCCTGCAGCTCGTCGGCATCGCAGTTGAAGACGTAGAGGAACTTCTTGGCGGTCATCAGGTGCAGCTCGCGCAGCAGCTCCAGGTCCAGGCCGGCGCGCAGCACGCCGGTGCCGGCGCTGAGCGCCTCATGAGCCTTCTTGGCCTCCTCGAACAACGGCACCAGCGCCTTGTCCTTCTTGGACTCCTTCTCCAGGCGTGGCAGCGCGTTCTCGACGGTCTGCAGATCGGCCAGCACCAGCTCGATCGAGATGGTCTCGATGTCGTTGGCCGGATTCACGTCGCCGTCGACGTGCGTGACGTCCTCGTCCCGGAACACCCGGGTGACCTGGCAGATCGCATCCGACTCGCGGATGTGGGACAAGAACTTGTTGCCCATGCCTTCGCCCTCGGACGCGCCGCGGACGATGCCCGCGATGTCGACGAACTGCACCGTCGCGGGCAGGATGCGCTCCGAGCCGAAGATCTCGGCGAGCTTGGCCAGGCGATCGTCGGGCACACCGACGACACCCACGTTCGGTTCGATCGTCGCGAACGGGTAGTTCGCCGCGAGGACGTCGTTCTGGGTCAGTGCGTTGAAGAGGGTCGACTTGCCCGCGTTGGGAAGTCCGACGATGCCGATCGAGAGAGCCACAAGAGGCAATCGTAGTCGGCGACGAACCACCGATAGCCTGCAGCCATGAGCGTCATCAAGATCAATGCGATCACGGTCCCCGCAGACGCCGGCGACACCTTGGCCGACCGCTTCGCTGCGTCGTCGCACGGAATGAAGGGGGTTGCCGGGTTCGAGGGTTTCGAGCTGCTCAAGCCCACCGACGACCGAACCACGTGGCTGGTCATCACCCGGTGGGCGGACGACGAGTCGTTCCAGGCGTGGCGTTCGTCCGAGGCATTCGGTCGCAGCCACGGGCACGACGGCGGCGGCGGGACCGGCGGGAGCTCCGGACGCGTGGGCGTCGCCTCCGAGCTGTGGTCCTACGAAGTCGCGCTGACCCGCCCCTGACGCGTCAGCCGGAAGGCGCGCAGTCGGGCGTCGTACCAGTCGTCGCGCAGACCGAGGTCGGTCATCGCGAGTCTGGCGCAGACCGCTTGCGACGGACCGTTGTCCGGCGCGGTCACGGCGAACACCTCGGTCAGCCCCGCATCGAAGCCACGTGCAGCCATCGCCGCGGCCGATTCCGTGGCGTAGCCGTGACCCCACATCGACGGCAGCAGGTGCCACCCGATCTCGAAGTCGTCCCGGTCGAACCCCGCGCTGGCCGGCAACGGCACCAGCATCGTGATCCAGGCGAACTCGCCAGCCGGCGTCTCGATCACGAACACCCCCGCCCATGACTGGGCGCCTCCGCGCGTGGCATACCGCTCGACCCGCGCAACCGCTTCGTCTCGCGATGTCATGGCCTGGCCGTCACCGCTCCACCGAGCGACGCGCGGATCGCTGAACAGCGCGAAGATCGAGTCGACGTCGGTCTCGACCACCGACCGGACGCGCAGTCGCTCGGTCTCGATCATCGCGTCAGCGTAGCCGTCGGTCCGCGGACGGCTACGCGAAGTGGGCCCGGACGTTTCTGTCCGACCCGGCGCGCACGATAGGGACATGGACGCCTTCCCCCTCCTGTTGACCGCAGTTCTGGCCCTCGGTGCCGGGCTGGCCATCGGCCTGCTCGCCGGCCGCCGCAGCTCCGGCGCCGTCGACCTCGCTGCAACGGCGCGCGCCGTCGACCCCGTCAAACAGAGCCTCGACCGATTCGAGGAGCGCATGCGCGATCTGGAGCACAGCCGGATCGAGTGGCACGCGCAGCTGCGCGAACAGGTCGAGGCGGTCCGACTGACCAACGACTCGTTGCGCAAGGAGACAGCCTCGCTGGCCACTGCCCTGCGCAGACCCCAGGTGCGCGGACGATGGGGCGAGATGCATCTGAAGCGCACCGCCGAGC
>DATMSF010000033.1:0-5796 GCA_035565535.1 Aeromicrobium sp. | reverse complement strand
CGAGCTGGCCGGCGTGTCGACGGGCGAGGTCCAGACGCTCGACGGTCGGTCCAACATCGCCGATCTGCCCGAGGACACCGTGGCGGCCATCTCCGTCACCGGAGTCGGCGAGGTGATCCAGGACCAGTGGGACCTGTTCGTGTCCAGCCTGGAGTCGGGCTTCTACGACGACCTCGGCGATGACGTCGGTGACGAGTTCTCCGATGAGTTCAGCGACGACTTCGCCGATGAGTTCGGCGACGACTTCGGTAGCGAGTTCGATGATGAGTTCAGCGACGACTTCGGCGCCTTCTCCGTGCCGACGCCCGAGGAGATGATCCAGGCGTTCGAGGACGAGACCGGACTGACGTTGCCCGAGGACCTGGTCTCACTCATGGGTCAGACCTTCACACTGGCGATCGGCAGCGCGAACCTCGAGACCATCCCGTACCTGCAGGGCCCCGACGACCTGGAGAAGCTCGACGTCGCGATCCACACCTCCGACGGCGATGACGGCAACGCCATCGACGTGATGCGCAAGCTGGCCGACTACGCCACCCAGAACGGCATTCCGCTGGTCGCTCAGGAGACCGATAGCGGAGCCGTGCTGGCGACCAGTGACTCAGCTGCGAAGGCCATCGCCGACGGTGGCGGACTCGGCTCGTCGGATCGATTCACGTCAGTCATGCCGTTCGGAGACCAGGCCACGTTCGCGCTCTACCTGGACATCTCGACTGCGATCGAGAAGATCCTGGCGGCGGACCCGCCCCAGGAGATCCGTGACGGGGTCGACCAGGCGAAGTTCGTCGAAGCGGTGGGCATCTCGGCCGGCAACGTCGACGGGCACGGCAAGTTCAGCCTGCGGGTCAGCTTCGCCGACTGACCGGCCCGGTCAGCGCTCGGTCGAGGTCGTGAACCGGGCATCCACCGCGATCGTGATGACGATCGGCTCCGGCGTCACCGTGATGCCGGGGCCGGCCTCGGCCGAGGCCATCGCCATCATCCGCGGTGGGTGCCCGCCGCCCTCGTCGAGCATGCCCGGATCGGCGAACTCGATCGGGACGACCCGGCCCCCGCGGACGGCGTTGGCGTATCCCTGAGCCTTGTGGACGGCGTCGTCGACGGCGGCACGCCGCACGTCGGACTCGTAGGCCCGTCGGTTCTTCTCGGTGACGTCCCACCGGGGACCGCGGATCTCCACGCCGTCGTGGGCCGACCAGTGGTCGACGAACCCGCTGAGGCGATCGAAGTCGACGAAGACGGTCGAGACGTCCAGCCGCGCGACGTGGACGACCGGGAGTCGCCTGCCCTGCGGGTCGTACGGACGGTGGCTGTACACGTGCACCCGGTCGGCCGCCCAGTGCGTCACGGCACCGCGGTCCTTGAGCTGTTCGAGCTGCTCGATCAGCGGCGCCTGGACCTCGGCGGCCTTGCCCGCCACCTCGGCCTTGTCCGCGCCCTCGACCGAGACAGCCAGGTCCAGCAGCGCCCGTTCGGCCGGATAGCTCTCCTGCGCGGTTCCCCGCACCGTGATCTGAAGCGTCATGTCCTCAGTATGGTGCGCCACGTCCCCGAGGGCGTCACACCATGCGGCGCACGACGGCCAGCGGCGCGTGCTTCATGATCTGCCCGAGGGGCGCCCACGGCCACGCGGGAACTGCTGCGTCGACGACCTCGCGCTCGATCGCCTTGACCAGCGCCTTGCAGCCGGTCTCGGTGTCGACCATCAGCCGTGCCTGCTGCTCGATGCCCTCGTTCATCTCCGATGCGATGTACCCCGGGTACAGCGTCGTGACCTTGATGTCGAGGCCCTTGCGACCGATCAGGTCCGACCGGATCCCCTCGGCCAGGTGCGCCACGCCGGCCTTGGTCGCGGCGTAGGTCGCCATCGACGACGGCATGCCACGCATCGCCGACATCGAGCTGATCACGACCAGGTGTCCGGTCTTGCGCGCATAGAAGTGCTCCATCGCGGCTTCGCACTGGGCGAGCGCTGCGACGAAGTTGGTCTGCGCGGTCTCCAGGTTGGCCTGGAACCGCCCGGTGCCGATGCGTCCGCCCTTGCCCAGGCCCGCGTTCACGATGACGCGATCCAGCCCGTCTCGTTCGTCCCTGGCCAGGTCGACGGCAGCCTGCTCGAAGACCGCAAACACCTGGTCGTGGTCGTTGACGTCCAACGCGTGCACGACGACGCGGATGTCGGGGTGTGCCTCGAGCAGCTCGTCGCGCAGCGCCTCGAGTCGGTCGACGCGTCGGGCCGTCAGGGCCAACGAGTGGCCCTTGGCGGCCAGGATGCGCGCCATCCCGGCGCCCAGGCCAGAGCTCGCACCGGTGATCAGGACGTTCGTGCGCATGGGGAGCTCCTCGTCGGTTCGGTGCTGACGGCCACGTCAGCGAAAGGTCTGCCAATCGGTCGGTATGTGCGTGTGCTCGTTGAAGGTCAGCAGGTTGCGGCCGCCCCGGCCGATGATCACGGTCGTGACGCTGGCGTTGAGCACGACACGGTTCATCCTGATGAACAGCGATGCGTCCCCGACCAGCAGGTGCGAGGCGATCAGGCCGATGGGCCCGCCGGAGGTGAACACGGCCACGCTCTGCCCGCTGCCCGCCTGCTTGGTCGCGACGTCGAAGGCACCCAGCACGCGGGCCTCGAAGGCGGTGAACGGCTCGCCTGCGCCCTCTGCCCCGGAGTCACCGGCGACCCAGCCGGTCAGCGCGCCGTCGAGGATCGCCTGGAACTCGCGGGCGTCCGCCGGTCGGTCGGCCGGGTCCGAGACCCGCGTCAGGGCCAGGTGGTCGTACTCGTTCCAGCCCGCGTCCACGTCGTACAGATCGCCGTCGATCGCGTCGAGCGCCGGGACCGCGGTCTGCGCGTGCCGCTTCATCGATCCGCACACCGACCACGTCGGTCGAAATCCCCCCGCCTCCCAGGACTCACCGAGGGCCGCGGCCTGCTTGGCACCCAGATCGGACAGCTGGTCGTAGTCGGCAGCACCCCAGGACGCCTGGCCGTGCCGAATCAGATGGATCGCTCCCACCCGCTGAGACTATCGGGGCCCGATCAGCTCGCCACGATGCGGACCACCTGGTCGACGGCGACCCGACGCGAGGTGAACCTCGCGGACGGGTGCTCAGGATCGGCGTGCCCGAAGGCGATCCCGCAGACGATCTGCCGGTCGGCGCCGATGTCGTACCGCTCGTGCAGCAGCGAGCTGTACGCCGCGACCGCTGCCTGGGCGCACGTGCCCAGGCCCAACGCCTGGGCCGCCAGCAGGAAGCTCTGGACGTACAGGCCGCAGTCCAGCACGCCGTACACGCCCAGGCTGCGGGGCGCGTGCACGATCGCCACGTGCGGGGCGTCGAAGAACGCGAAGTTGCGCAACATCTCGCGCCCCGAGGCCTCGCGGTCGCCCTTGGCCACCCCGACGGCCTCGTACAGCTGCCAGCCCACCTCGCGCCGCCGCTCAGCCAGGACACCTTCGTATCCCGGCGGGAAGTCGATGTCCGAACCGGTCGGCGGTCCGGCCGCGAACGCCTCACGCAGCCGGTCGGTCTCCTCGGCCGTCGTCACGACCAGCTCCCACGGCTGGGTGTTGCACCACGACGGGCTGCGCTGGGCCAGCGACAACAACCGGTCGATCGTCTCCGCAGCGACCGGGTCGGGACGAAAGCCGCGACACGAGCGGCGCTCGGCCAGCAGTCGCTGCAGGACGTCGACGTCGCTCATCGGCCTTCGAACCTCGCGGGGCGCTTCTCCAGGAACGCCCGACCGCCCTCCTCGGCGTCGAACGTCTCGAACAGCGCCAGCTGACCGGCCCGCTCGGCCTCGAGCGTGGAGTCGAGCGTGGGCAGCGTGGCCGCCGTGATGACCTGCTTCATCGATCCCAGCGCGATCGTCGGTCCGGTCGCAATCTTGTCGACCACCTCGGCGAGCTTCGCGTCGTAGTCCTCGTCGGCCACCGCGAACGCGATCAGCCCGAGGTCGGCTGCCTGCTCGGCCGGCAGGCGTTCGCCGAGCATCGCCAGCCGGTTGGCCCGAGCCCGCCCGATCGACGCGGCCACGAGCTCGCTGGCTCCGCCGTCAGGGAGCAGACCGATGTTGACGAACGCGAGCAGGAAGTATCCCGACGCCTTGGCGACCGTGACGTCCGCGGCGAGCGCGATCGAGACGCCGACGCCGGCCGCGATCCCGTTGACGCCGGAGACCACCGGGACGTCGGCCCTGGTGATGGCGCGGATCAACCGGTTGGCGCCGTCCAGGGTGGCCGACCCGTCGAAGTCGGGACCGAGCGCGGCACCGGAGCTGAACGCGCGACCCGAGCCGGTGATCAGAACCGCCCGGACGTCGGCGCCCTTGTTCTCGATCGCTGCGGCTGCGTCGTTCAGCATCTGAGCGCTCAGCCCGTTCAGCCGGTCCGGCTGGTTCCAGGTGATGCGCAGCAGTCCGTCCGTGGACTGGATCAGGACGGCGTCGGTCATGGGGTCCTCCATTGGCTGAGCAAGGTCTGCAGCACCGCGATCATCGCGATGGGCTGGTCGAGCATGATGTGGTGACCCGTGTCCGGGATCAAGATCACGGGTACATCCTTGCCCAACCGTGAACGGATGTCGTCGGTGATGTCGCCCGTCGCCATCCCCCGCTCCCCGCGGATCAGGGCGACGTCGCAGGCCGCGCCGGCGAGTGCCTCCGGTTCCATCCGCGTGCTGAAGAAGATGCGCGGGTCGAACTTCCACGTCCAGCCCGACCCGTCCGCCGTCGCGCGGATCGACGTCTCGGCGATGTGGCGGTGGACGAAGTCGACGTTGGCGTCGTCCTTCGGCAGGGTCCGGAACCGGCCGATGATCGTGTCGCGATCGGGATAGACCTTGTGCTGGGGGATCGTGGTGTTGCCGGCCATCCACGCCTTGGCCTCTGCCGACGTCTCGCGAACCGGCGAGTCGATCGCCGCCACGGCGCGCAGCCGCTCGCCGTGGTCGCGCGCGGCGGTGAGGGCCACGAACCCGCCCATGCTGTGGCCGAACAGCACGGGAGGTTCGTCGGACTCGGCTGCGGCGACGGCCATGACTTCGGCGGCCCACGCCTCGAGCGTGTAGCGCTCGTTCCGGTGATCGCTGTCGCCGTGTCCCGAGAGGTCGATCGACACGATCCGGTGGTGATCGGCCAGGTGCGGTCCGACGTGGTCCCACCAGCGGCTGTGTGCAGCACCGCCGTGGATCAGGACCGCGACCGGGTCTCCTGGCCTCCCCCAGGCCCGGTACGCGATCTGGACTCCGTCGACGTCGGTCCGCCGCTCGTCACACGGCGCTGCCAGCGCCTCCACGAACCAGGTGGGCAGATCGGTCGCCATGGGTGCCTCTTCGTCGGAACTTACCGTCACTCTTGACTGTAAGTTACACCTCGACAACAGTTGACCTCATGACACTGGCTGGCAAGACCATCATCATGTCCGGCGGCAGCCGCGGGATCGGCGAGGCGATCGCCGTACGAGCCGCCCGCGACGGTGCCAACGTCGCACTGTTGGCCAAGACCACCGAACCGCACCCGAAGCTGCCCGGCACGATCTACACGGCTGCGGCGGCGATCGAGGAGGCCGGTGGCCAGGCGCTGCCGCTCGTCGGCGACATCCGTGACGACGCGTTCGTCGAGTCCGCGGTCGCCCGGACCGTCGAACGCTTCGGCGGCATCGACATCGTGGTCAACAACGCGTCGGCGATCGACCTGTCCCGCACCGAGGACGTGTCGATGAAGAAGTACGACCTGATGAACGACATCAACACGCGCGGCACGTTCTTGCTCAGCAAGCTGTGCATCGATCA
>DATMSF010000032.1:0-1687 GCA_035565535.1 Aeromicrobium sp. | reverse complement strand
CCCGGGCCGGATCCCATCCCCGCACCGACGATCGACACCTTGCCGACGCTGTCGTTGTACTGCAGACGCTCGAAGCCGACCTCATCCTTGAGTCGAGCCAGCGCCGTCATGGCGGTCTGACCGTCGTTCTGCGGAAGCGTGAACGAGATGTCGGTCAGCGCGGTCTCGGCCGCCGACACGTTCTGCACGATCATGTCGATGTTGATCTGCGCATCGGCCAGGGCACGGAAGATGGCCGCCGCCTCACCCACCTTGTCCGGCACGCCCACCACGGTGATCTTGGCCTCGCTGCGATCGTGCGCAACGCCGGAGATGATGGCGTTCTCCATACCTTCCACGGGGTTCACGTCCTCTGCTCGTACGACCCAGGTGCCCGGCCTGTCGCTGAACGACGAGCGCACATGGATCGGGATGTTGTTGCGGCGCGCGTACTCGACGCAGCGCAGGTGAAGAATCTTGGCTCCCTTGGCCGCCATCTCCAGCGTCTCCTCGTAGGAGATGCGGGGGATCTGGGCGGCGTTGGCCACGATGCGGGGGTCGGCGGTGAAGATACCGTCGACGTCGGTGTAGATCTCGCACACCTCGGCACCCAACGCCGCCGCCAAAGCGACAGCCGTCGTGTCCGAGCCGCCGCGCCCCAGCGTGGTGATGTCCTTGGTGGACTGCGAGACCCCCTGGAATCCGGCGACGATCGCGATGGCGCCTTCGGTCAAGGCCGCTTCGATGCGGCCCGGAGTGACGTCGATGATCTTGGCCTTGCCGTGCTCGGCGTCGGTGATGACGCCGGCCTGCGAACCGGTGAAGGAGCGTGCCTCGTGGCCCAGGTCGCTGATGGCCATCGCAAGGACCGCCATGCTGATGCGTTCGCCGGCAGTCAGCAGCATGTCGAGCTCGCGAGCCGGGGGCAGCGGAGAGACCTCGTTGGCCAGATCGATCAGCTCGTCGGTGGTGTCTCCCATCGCGGAGACCACGACCACGACGTCGTGCCCGGCCTTCTTGGTCGCGACGATCCGCTGAGCGACCCGCTTGATCGCCGTAGCGTCCGCGACGGAGGAGCCGCCGTACTTCTGCACGACGATGCTGCGGGGATTTGAGCCCACGGAAGTGATCCTTGCTGAAAAGACGGGACATCTGAACCGGACAACTCCGACCGGCACCAACTACTATCGTATCGCGGCGCTCCTGGACGCTTCGACGGTCGTTCCGGTCACTGAGCAGTCAGATCGCGCCAACTGTCGTGCGCCCCTCGAAAGCGCGTCCCAGAGTGACTTCGTCGGCGTACTCCAGGTCGCCGCCTACAGGTAGCCCGCTGGCCAGCTTGCTGACCTTCAGGCCCAGTGTGGACAGCTGACGAACCAGATAGGTGGCGGTGGCCTCGCCCTCGAGGTTGGGATCGGTCGCGATGATGACCTCGGTGATGGCCCCGTCGGAGAGCCGTTCGTACAGCTCCTTGATGCGCAGCTGGTCCGGTCCGATGCCGGCGATGGGGTTGATGGCGCCGCCCAGCACGTGATACCGCCCGCGGAACTCGCGCGTGCGCTCGATCGCGATGACGTCCTTGCTCTCCTCGACGACGCACAAGACGCTCAGGTCGCGGCGTGGATCGGCGCAGATGCGGCAAGTCGGGTCGGTCGTCACGTTCCCACAGGTCTGACAGAAGTGCACCTGCTCCTTGACGGCCACGAGC
>DATMSF010000031.1:0-2447 GCA_035565535.1 Aeromicrobium sp. | reverse complement strand
TCGACGACCCCCGCGGCGATCTTGGTGCCACCGATGTCGATGCCGATCGCCAGCCGCTCGGGAATCAGTCCCCGTCGTTCCGCCATCGTCAGCCCCCGATCCGTGAGAGGTCGGCGGCACCCACGAGCCCCGCCGAGTTGCCCAGCGCCGCCGGTCGCACGTCGATCGTGGGCCGGTGCGCAGCGCCACTGAGGTGTGCGGAGAAGGCGTGCTTCAGCGGCGTCATCAGCAGCTCGCCGGCGTCGCTGACTCCCCCGCCGATCAGCACGACGGCGGGGTCGAGGATCGCGGCCAGGCTCGCGATGCCTTCGCCGGCCCGAGCGCCCAGCTCGGCGAGCAGCTCGACGGCCGCCTCGTCGCCGTCCTGGGCCAGTCGGGTGATCTGCGGCCCCGAGACGGTCTCGGACCCGAGCCGCTCCCGCCCGGCACGCACCAGCGCGCTACCGCTCACGTACTGCTCGAAGCAACCTCGTTGGCCACAGCCGCACGGCAGGCCGTCGGGGACGAGACGCATGTGCCCGATCTCGGTCGCGGTGCCCGAGGCGCCACGCACCACCGCGCCCCGCTGCACCAGACCACCACCGACGCCGGTCCCGATCGTCACGAGCAGCAGGTCGTCGACGTCCGTGCCGGAACCGAACCGGAACTCGCCCCACGCGGCGGCGTTGGCGTCGTTCTCGACGACCACGGGCACGCCCACCAGCTGCTGGACCGCGGCACCGAGCGGCTCGTCGGCCCACGCGATGTTCGGCGAGAAGCGCACGGTCGACCGATCCGAGGAGATGAACCCCGCCGCTCCGATGCCCACCGCAGCGACGCCGCCGCTCGGCGTGACGCGGGCGATCAGGTCGGCGATCAGGGCCGGGATCGTCGCGGTGTCGTCCGGAGTCGGTGCGGACACCTCCTCCAGCACACGACCGTCGGTCGCGACCGTGCCGACCGCGATCTTGGTACCTCCGATGTCGACACCGACCGCGGGGACCTCGACACTCACGTCAGATGGTCCTTCGGGTTCACGGCTGCGTCGTACAGCTCACGCAGCGCGCGCGCCAGCGACGCAGCCGAGTCGGTCACCTGTTGGACCGCCTCCGGGTTGTCCCGCACGAACGCCACCACGCCGCACACGGGGCACCAGCCGTTGGGGCAGGCGTGCGGATCGGTGCCGGCCGTGGCCTGCGTCGACTCGTCGGCAGTGGTCTCACCGGCCGAGCCGAGGGCACGCAGCAACCGCAGCGCCTCCTGGCCGATGGAGCCGATCTCGTCGTCGGCCGTCACGATGCTCCGAGCGACTCGACGCGCTTCTTCAGCCCCTTGAGCGCTGTGTCGATGATGACCTTCTCCGCCTTGCGCTTGAGCATCCCTAGCAACGGGATGGAGACGTCGACGAACAGCTGGTACGTCACGCGAGTGCTGTCCTCGTCGATCGGATCGAGCAGGTAGGCACCGTCCATCGCCTTGAGCATCGACCCGCTCCCGGCCAGCGTCCACGACACCGACCGATCGTCGTCCCAGGTGTAGGCCAGCTCGTACTCGTCACGGATCGGCGTGGCGTCGAGCACGAAGCGGACCTGGTTCGCACGGTCGTCCGGCCCCTCGACGACCTCGACCGACCGCATCCCGGTCGCCCACTCGGGGTAGGCCGGAAAATCGGCGATGACCGCCATGACGGCCGCCGGGGTGGCGTCGATGACGATGTCGCTGCTCGTGCGCGCCATCAGTGCTCCTGTTCAGGCTGGTCGAGTGCTGACGCATCATGGTATCCGGCACGCCGGGCCGCGGGCGAAACGCGTCGGAGTAGCCTGCCCGTGTGACGAACAGCAGCATTCTCGAGGTCGGCACCCTGTCTCTGGACGTCCTGGACCGGCTACCGGCCCACCGTGACGACGTCGCGCTGGCCCGCCGTGTCGACGGCCGCTGGCACGACATCACGCTCGGTCAGTTCCACGCCGAGGTCATCGCGGTGGCCAAGGGCCTGATCGCGTCCGGCGTGTCCCTCGGAGACCGCGTCGCCGTGCTGTCCAAGACGCGGTACGAGTGGACGGTGGTCGACTACGCGATCTGGTGGATCGGGGCCGTCACGGTGCCGATCTACGAGACGTCGGCGGTCGCCCAGATCGAGTGGATCCTGTCCGATTCCGGCGCCGTCGCGGCCATCGTGGAGGCACCGGATCATCGGGACCGGGTCGAGCAGGCGCGGTCCAGCTGCCCCGACCTGCGGCACGTCTGGACGATCGAGGACGCAGCCGAACCCGTCGGCGGTGTCGACCAGATCGTCGCCGTCGGTGCCGACGTCACCGACGAGGCGGTCGAGGCACTGCGCTCCCAGGTTCTGCCCGAATCGCTCGCCACCTTGATCTACACGTCGGGCACGACCGGACGCCCTAAGGGTTGTCGGCTGACCCACGGCAACTTCCGCAGCGAGCTGGCGGGCGCGATCGAGCAGCTGC
>DATMSF010000030.1:0-9060 GCA_035565535.1 Aeromicrobium sp. | reverse complement strand
GTCGCGGCGCCCCAGCGCAATGGCGAAGCCGATCTGCGCATTCGCCTCGTCGGTGTCGGCGTAGGCCTGCAGACGCAGATCCAGCTTCGAGGTCTCGCTCATGTCGCCCAGCCGCGTCGTGCCCGCGTCACCGGTGCGTGTGTAGATCCGAGTCAGGTTTACCATGATCACGAGTGTAGGGACCGCTCACCGAGGTCGATGTGAGGCACGACGCCCTGCCGGGCCGGTGACCCGCCACGTGCGGCGCGGTAATCTGGCCGGTATGCCCGAGAAGTCCGCATCCTTGCCCGAACCCGACCGTCCGTGGGTCATGCGCACCTACGCCGGCCACAGCTCGGCGGCGGAATCCAACGCGCTGTACCGCAAGAACCTCGCCAAGGGCCAGACCGGGCTCTCGGTCGCCTTCGACCTGCCGACGCAGACCGGCTACGACCCCGACCACGAGCTGAGCCGCGGAGAGGTCGGCAAGGTCGGCGTGCCGATCCCGCACCTGGGTGCCATGCGCCGGCTCTTCCAGGACATCCCGCTCGGCGAGATGAACACGTCGATGACCATCAACGCCACCGCGATGTGGCTGTTGGCGATGTACCAGGTGGCGGCCGAGGAACAAGGCGTCGACCCGACACAGCTGGCCGGTACCACGCAGAACGACATCATCAAGGAATACCTGTCGCGCGGCACCTACGTCTTCGGTCCCGAGCCGTCGCTGCGGCTGACCACCGACATGATCGCGTACACCGTCAGCCACATCCCGAAGTGGAATCCGCTGAACATCTGCAGCTATCACCTGCAGGAGGCCGGAGCCACACCGACACAGGAGCTGGCCTTCGCGCTGTCGACCGCCATCGCCGTGCTGGACTCGGTCAAGGACTCAGGTCAGGTGCCCGATGAAGACTTCGAGAAGGTCGTCGGACGCATCTCGTTCTTCGTCAACGCCGGCGTGCGGTTCATCGAGGAGATGTGCAAGATGCGCGCCTTCGGACAGCTGTGGGACGAGATCACGCGCGACCGTTACGGCGTCCAGAACCCCAAGATGCGTCGGATGCGTTACGGCGTGCAGGTCAACTCGCTCGGCCTGACCGAGGCGCAGCCGGAGAACAACGTCCAGCGCATCGTGCTGGAGATGCTCGGGGTCACGCTGAGCAGGAACGCCCGCGCCCGCGCCGTGCAGCTGCCGGCCTGGAACGAGGCGTTGGGCCTGCCGCGGCCGTGGGACCAGCAGTGGTCCCTGCGCCTGCAGCAGGTGTTGGCCTACGAGTCCGATCTGCTCGAGTACGACGACATCTTCGACGGCTCCCACGTCATCGAGGCCAAGGTCGCCGAGCTCGTCGAGGGAGCGAAGGCCGAGATCGACCGCATCCAGGCCATGGGCGGCGCGGTCGCCGCGGTCGAGTCCGGTTACATGAAGCAGGCACTCGTGGGTTCCCACGCCGAGCGTCGCGCCAAGATCGAGTCCGGCGACATCAAGGTCGTCGGTGTCAACAGCTACGTCGAGACCGAGCCGTCGCCGCTGACCGAGGACCTCGACGCCGCGATCATGGTCGCCGACCCCGAGGCCGAGGCCAACGCCATCGCCGACGTGCAGCAGTGGCGCAGCGACCGTGATCAGTCCGCTGTCGACGCAGCGCTGCAACGGCTCCAGGCCGAGGCCAAGACCGACACGAATCTGATGGAGGCCACGCTGGCAGCGGTACGCGCCGGCGCCACGGTCGGTGAATGGGCAGGCGCCCTGCGTGAGGTGTTCGGCGAGTACCGTGCACCGACCGGCGTCCAGGGTGTCTCGAGCGCAGCAGAGGCCGGCGCCGAGCTGACGTCGGTTCGTGAAGCTGTCGAGCGCACGGGCCGCGAGCTGGGGACGCGGTTGCGCTTCCTGGTCGGCAAGCCCGGTCTGGACGGACACTCCAACGGCGCCGAGCAGATCGCCGTGCGCGCCCGCGATGCCGGGTTCGAGGTCATCTACCAGGGCATCCGCTTGACCCCCGCACAGATCGTCGCGGCCGCCGTCGCCGAGGACGTCCACGCGGTGGGACTGTCGATCCTCTCGGGCTCCCACATGGAGCTGGTCCCGCAGGTCCAACAGCTGATGCGCGAGGCGGGCTTGGCCGAGGTGCCGATCATCGTCGGCGGCATCATTCCCGACTCCGACGGGCGCAAGCTCGAGGCGTCCGGCATCGCGGCCGTCTTCACTCCCAAGGACTTCGGCATGACCCAGATCATGGGCCGCATCGTCGAGGAGATCCGCAGGGCCAACGGCTTGGCCTGACGGCTCTGCCGCGTCTGGTGCCTGGCGCCGGACAGGTCAGCCAGACCTACGTGGCAACGGCCGTGACGTCTGGCTAGGCTCGTGTCACCGTCAGGCGGCCAGGTCCACCTTGTGTCGGGAGGCGGACTTGTTCTTGTCCTTCTTCTTGACCTTGACCAGCTTGCGCTTCTTGACGGTGTAGCCCTCGGGAAGCCGGCCTTCCTTCATCATCTGAATCGGACAGCGTTTGCAGGCAGGCTTGCTGCTGCAACACTTCTTCTTCGGAGGCTTGGGCACTGGAACAGAATAACAGTGTCAGGTGAGGCTTGCCTGAGCGAATTTGGTCACACGATGGGAGCAGGACATGGCAGCATCGGCGTTCGTCGACAAGCTCAACGAGCAGTTGGGGCACGAGTTCGGCGCCCACCAGCAGTACATCGCCATCGCGACGTACTACGACGCCCAGACCATGCCGCAGATGGCTGGGCTGTTCTACGCCCAGGCGCTGGAGGAGCGCGATCACGCGATGATGATGGTGCAGTACCTGCTCGACAGCGACGAGACCCCGGTGATCCCTGCGCTGGAGGCTCCGCGCAGCGACTTCGCCGACGTCGTCGAGCCGGTAGTCCTGGCCCTGGAGCAGGAGAAGCGCGTCACCGACCAGATCAACGAGCTGACCCGGATCGCTCGAGAGCACAACGACTTCGCCTCCGACCAGTTCATGCAGTGGTTCATCAAGGAACAGGTCGAGGAGGTCGCCAAGATGAGCGACCTGCTGGCGGTCGTCACCCGATCCAAGGACGACTACGAGCGCATCGAGGACTGGGTGGCCCGTGAGGACTCCGGGGACGACAACGACCCGACGGCACCACCGATCGCCGGTGCGTGAGGTACTGCTGCTCGGCGCGGCTGGGCTCGCCCTCGCCGGCTGCGGATTCTCGACCGAGTCGAACGAGGCGTCCGGGAGCGGTTCCGCGACCGAGCTGACCATCACGGTTGGCGCACAGGACGCCGACTCCGAGGTCATGACGCTCACGTGCGATCCGGCCGGGGGAGATCACCCACGGCGCGCAGCCGCCTGTGCGACGCTGCTGTCCGCCGACCCGGAGGTCTTCGAACCCGTCCCGGCCGGCCAGGCGTGCACCATGATCTACGGCGGGCCGCAGACGGCCACGATCGTCGGAGTCCTGGACGGCACGCGGATCGATGCCGCGTTCAGCCGCCAGAACGGCTGCGAGATCGCCCGCTGGGACGCTCTCGGTCCGGACGTCTTCGGCGTTCCTGTTCAGTGAGCCTGCCCCGACCGCACTGATACACCCCAGGGTCGGCCACGGATCCGTGGCCGACCGGAGTGCAGTTCAGTGGATCGGTGTCAACCCAATCCCCCCTCCCACACGTCACTTCACCATGAGCACGGTGTCGCAAGTCCAGGTCGCACTCGACCTCGACGCGTTCGTCGCCGACGACTATCCGAGGGTCGTGGCGGCCGTCGCGGCCATCACGGGAGACCGCGACCACGCGGCTGATGCCGTGCAGGACGCGCTCGTGGGCTATCTGGCCGGTCCACCGCGCAAGCCAGTGCGGAACGTCGCTGCCTGGATCACGGTCGTGGCGTCCAATCGCGGCCGCGACAAGCAGCGCAGTCGACAGGCCGAGAAGCGCGCGGTGACGCGGCTGGCCGGTGCGGTCGAGACCCGCTTCGTCACCGAGCCCGAGGACGGAACCCGGATGCTCGACGTCGACGTCAAGGCGGCCCTGGCCGCGTTGCCGGAGCGACAACGGCAGGTCTGCGTCCTGCACTACCTGCTCGACCAGTCGGTCGAGACCATCGCCGAGGGGCTGGCGGTCAGCTCCGGCACGGTCAAGACGCTGTTGCACCGGGCGCGCAAGACGCTGGCCAATCGACTGGGGACGGTGATCGACGATGCCTGATCTCGACGAACTGCTGCGCGAGAGCCTTCGGCGTGACGCGTCGGCGACGCCCGGAGCCTCCCACGACGTCGTGGCGGCCGTCCGCGAACGGCTGGAGGCCGGTGATCGCGGTCTGAGTGCCGGCGCGGCCGGACCGTGGGCACGACCGGCCCGGACCCTGCTCGGTTGGGCCGGGGCAGGAGCACTGGCCGTCGTCGTCGGGGGGACGGTCGGACTCGTCGGTCTGCCGGACAGTGGCTCCGCGGCACGACCGCAGGTGCCAGCCGTGGTGCGGACGAACCATGGGCTGGACTGCCCGAACGGGAGCCCGGTCGTGACGTTCGGGCCCGGCGACCGGGTACTGGCGGTGCTGCGAAGCCCGGACGACTCCCACCTCGGAGTCCGCAGCCCGTTCGACCGCGACGACGTCGTCTGGGTGCGATCCGACGGCGTGGAGCTCGACGACACGGCCGCAGCGCGAACGCTGCCGGTCGAGGACTGCGTCGACGGCGAGGTGTCGGCGCTGCGGGCCGACGATGACGAGAAGCCGGCGGCGCAACCCACCGCGATCGCGACCACTCCGCCGACTGCCGGCGACGACCCCGCACCGGACCCAGATCCCAAACCCCAACCGAAACCGAACGCCGCACCGAGGATCACCTCGGCCAAGGTGTCCGGCGATCCGTTCTGCGGCAGCGACCCGGCGTTCATCGAAGCGATGGCTACGGACGATCACGCCGTCACCGAGGTGATCATCAGGTGGACCGGTGCCGACACCGGCGGCTGGGTCGCGATGAGCCGGACGGGGGGCACCTGGCGATACACGTACCATCCGCCGTCGACGGCGTTCGGTGACGTCACGTTCACCGTTCGCGCCGCCGACGCGCAGGGCCGCAGTCATACCCGATCCGTGACCACGAATGTCGATTGTCTGATCTGAGGAGATGAGGGACATGACGATCACCCCGAGATGGCGGCCGTGGGTTGCCGGCGCCGCCGTGCTGCTGATCGCGCTGACCGCCGGCTGGGCCGGCTGGTGGCTGTCGGAGGGCTCGCAGGATGCTGCCGCAGCTAGCCAGGCAGCACCTCCGACGGCCGGTCCGCTCGAGGTCGTCGAGGATGTCCCCGACGAGCCCGAGGAGCGAGCCGATAGGGAACCGGACACGGCGACAGCACAGGACGCTCCGACGACGGCCGCCGAACATGGTGCCCCGTCCGAGGCCGGTCCCAGCACCGAGACGGCGGAGAGCTCGGGCGATCCCACGGACGTCAGCGACCTCGCCGGTGAGGGCGAGGACTACGGCCCGGAGGCTTCCGATTCGACCGACGAGGACGGCGGCTACGTCTTCTACATGCCCGAGCTCGATCCCCGATACCTTGCCGGCCTGTTCGGCGACGAGGAGGTCGACTGCCCGCCGGAGCTGACTGCGCCTGACGGCACCTGCATCGACTACGGCGAAGAGCTGAGCAGGTTCGGGAACGTCCCGATGCCCCCTGGCCACTGACCACCCACCTGACCGAGGAGATCGACATGACAGTGACGCGAGGCCGATGGATCGCCGGCGCGACCGTGCTGGCCGTCGCCGCCGCGTCGGGACTGGTCGGGCACCGCATCGCCGAACGTGATGGTGGGGACGACGTGGTACAGGTGCGGACGCTGCCCGTGCTGGGGCCCGTCGACAGCCCACCGATCGAGCCGGTCACCTCGGGCGAGGTGGCGCTGGCCCAGAGCCCGGTCCAGGCCGTCCGGGACGTGCGATACCTCGACGGCGAGCCGCAGCTGGGTGACGACCGGATCAGCGACGTGCTGGCCTCGCCCGACCCGTCCGAGTTGATCGACCCCCCGACACCGGGCGACGGCGACGGGCTCGGCACTCCGTCCGACGAGGCGGAGGCGCCGGCGGCCGGGGATGCCCCCACGCTCCGGATGCCCGAGCTGGGCTGGGTCGGCCTCTCGGACTGGTCATCGACCGACGACCCGTGCGCGCCCGTGGAGGGGGCGCCCGCCTCCGACTGCCCCGACGGCGTCGGGGCGTTCATCGGGCCGTGGCCGCTGCCGCGGATCACACCGGGCACCGTGACGTCGTCCGACGCGGCGGCAGGGGGCGAATCGGCGACCGACACAGACGATCAGGTCGGTGCCGGCCGCTCAGGGTTGACCGAGCAGCTGCCACCGCCTCCGACGACCATCAGTGGTCTGACGGCCGGGCTGATGGTGCTCACCGCCCCGCACCGCGGCGACGTGCGGGTCAACTTCAACGTGCAGTTGCTCGACCCCGGCGAGGAGCCCGACTGCAGCGCACCAGGGGACGATCTGCCGTTGGCCCACGGCGGCGTCGACAGCGGCACGATCCGGGTCGAGGAGTCATGGTTGCGCGAGCACCGCTACGACCCGTCCTTCACGAAGCGCAGCACGATCATCGTGATGGTGCCGGAAGGGCGCCGCATCCTGGGCTGCATCGCCGAGTTCGACGGCGACCGGCCCAGCTGGAACTGGAACCGCGCACAGCGGCGAACGTGGCGCGTGCTGGAATCGCCCGATCTCGCGCGGCCGTCGATCACGGCAGATGTCGTCGGACTGGCCGGGTCGCTCGAACGCGACTCGGTCGAGGTCGTGGTGAAGTGGCCCAACGTGCGGGCGTCCTGCACGGTGGTCCGGGGACCGTCGCGCGCCGGGAACGTCATGGCCGAGGCCGACCACGACGCCGTGTGCAACGGCGACGAGTTCGGCATCACCGGCGGTGACGCCGTGGTGTCCACGCGTGTCCGCTACGACGACACCCTGACGGTCTCCGAGTCGATCCTTCCGCTCGGTGCCGTGAACTGCGGGGGGTGCATCGTCCCGACTGCGAAGCGGTACGACATCCCGCTGCGGATCGAGACCGGACCGGTCCGGATGTGCGGCTCGGGCATCCAGGCGCCGTGCGATCCGTTGGCCGCTAACGAATCGGTGGGTACCGCCCACCTCCGCGTCACCTGGGAGCCGGGCGCGTCGAATGGTCGCGAATGGTGGGGCATGGGGGAGCAGGTGCACGAGGACGTCGAACAGGTCCTGGATCCCCTTCCGCAGATCGAGACGATCAACGAGCAGACGACGTTCACCACGACGGGTGCCACGCAGGAGCGTCGCGGCCACGTCGAGGGTCGCTACCGCCTCGTGGTCGATCGCCCGGTGGACTATCGAGTCACGGTCGACGGCGGGTGCTGGGTCGGCGAGGCGATGAGCCCGTTGACCGGACACACCGACGCTGCCGTGGAGCTGACGTTCCCCCGCATGTGCTTCGACGTCGACTACGGCCTGACGATCACCCTCACGGACGAGGCGGGCACGACCGTCACCTACGACCGCACCGACTGGCTGTACGGCACCTTCCGCACGCCCAAGTGGCAGCGGAGCGTGGCGATCGGATACACCGTGCGCGTCGAGCTGCCTCCGACCGACGCCTACCTGGTGGAGCGCGTCCTGCTGCGACTGGGCGACCGGACGATCGACCTGACGCCACCGGAAGGGGAGCGGTGCTTCTTCACCGACGTGCTCGACGTCGACCACGCGACGACCGCGGTGGTGGGCGTCGGCCAGCAGACGCCCGTGTCGTTCGAGGTCGACGTGGTCCCCACGCGCTCCGAGGACGGTGTGTGCCGTCGTCCGCCCTACGACTACTACGACGCGGCGCGGATCAGTGCCCGGATCGACATGGCGCAATGGGCGCTTCCGGGCCAGACTGTCGCGATCGACATGCCGCGTGACACCACGCCACGCATCGACACGTCGGGAACCGTTCGACTGACACCGAAGCGGGTCGCCCGCATCGTTGATTCAGCACCCAACATCGCAACCAGGAGGTAACACCGTGAGTCTTCGGACCAACCTTGTCCTAGCCGCGACGGTCGTCGCGCTCGGCTCGACATCGGCCTGTGGTGACGACCAGGCGCCCGCGACACAGACGACGGACGACCAGACGGCCACCCCGGCAGCCGCCAGCGAACCGTCCGCGGACGGGCCGCTGACGGTCGAGAATCTCGCCGACCGATGCGAGACGCTGGTGCCGATCGTGACGACCCTGCGGGCACAGCCCCCCGCCGAGGTCAAGGCGTCAGAGGCCAAGAACGCGACCGGTGACGGCTTCGAGTACCGGACTGCGCACTGCACCTTCGCGTACGAAGGAGACGACTTCAGCGACCCGAACCGCGTCGACGTCTACCTCGACGCGGCGCCGGACGACATCGCGGGGCTGAAGACGCACTGGGAGTCGATCGCGACCTCGGAAGCGTTGGCTGCGATCGACGGCGCCGACGCAGCCACCTGGTACACCATGACGGGGGTCGACGCGAAGTCGTCGGCCCGGGCGCTGGTCGGTGACAGCATCATCTCGGTCCGGGTCGCGGTTCCCAAGGACATGAAGGACGAGGTCTTCATGTCGAAGACGGCACTGGCCACCGCGCTGCAGGCCGTCGTCGACCTGCGATGAACGACCGGTCATGAGATCGCGCGTCCAGGGGGTCGGTACGTTGATCTCATCACTGCATCATCGTTCCCCGGGAGAATCGCCATGGACCTGTTCGAAATCGACGAGACCGTTCGCCTGCGCCGGGAGGAGGCCGCGGCACGATTGCGGGCGATCGCCGACGAGATCGCCTCGAAGAACTCGCTCGACGTGACGCGCAGCGGTCACCGGGTGACGCTGTCGGTCCCGGCCGAGGTCGACTTCAACCTCGAGGTCGAGGTCGAGGGAGACGAGAACTCGATCGAGATCGAGATCTCCTGGTAGCGGTCAGAACAGGCGAAGTGACGGGTCGTCGATGCCGCGCAGCTCGTCGTAGTCGACGACGACGCACTCGATGCCTCGATCGGTGGCCAGCGTGCGGGCCTGGGGCTTGATCTCCTGGGCGGCGAAGATGCCGCGCAC
>DATMSF010000029.1:0-2766 GCA_035565535.1 Aeromicrobium sp. | reverse complement strand
GCCGGCCACGCGGCCGGGTACCGGGTGTTCCTGGCCGATCCTGACGTCGGTGGGCGCTACTCGGCCCTCTCCGCCTTCGGACTGGTCCCGAGTGCGCTGGCCGGCGCCGACGTCGAGGCACTGCTGGCTCAGGCCCGCGCGGTCGACGACGCCGTCTGGGCCGACGACGGACCCGCGGCGCGCCTGGGAGCGCTGTTGGGGGCCGCTCACGAGCAAGGTGTGGACAAGCTCGTCCTGGTCGACCACACCGGAGCAGGACTCGGCGACTGGATCGAGCAGCTGATCGCCGAGTCGACCGGCAAGCAGGGCCGAGGCATCCTGCCCGTCGTCGTGGCGAGCGCGGACTCCCCGAACGTCGACCCGCCGACTCCGGATTCGGTCGTCGTCCACCTGGGTGATCACCCGTTGCACCACCGGTGGTCGGCCACGATCCGGGCCGACCTGGGCGCCCAGATGCTGCTGTGGGAGGCGATCACGGCGATCGCGGGACGACTGATCGGGATCAACCCGTTCGACCAGCCCGACGTCGAGAGCGCCAAGGCTGCCGCACGAGAGCTGTTGAACGGCGACGACGACCTGCCTCCTGCCGACTCGATCGACGGCTCCATCGAGCTGTTCGGCAGCACGACCGGCTCAATCCGACGCGCGCTCGAGGACCTGCAGAGCCAGATCGACCCGCACACCGGCTACCTGGCCGTCCAGGCCTACCTCGATCGTCACGCACTGGCCGGTCTCGAACGGGTCCGTGACACGCTCGCACGTCGCACCGGCCGGCCGGTGACGTTCGGATGGGGCCCACGGTTCCTGCACTCGACCGGTCAGTACCACAAGGGCGGAGCGCCCGACGGCGTCTTCTTGCAGATCACCTGCGAACCGCTCGAGGACCTGGCGATCCCGGGACGGCCGTTCACGTTCGGCCAGTTCTGCGCCTCCCAGGCCGATGGCGACGCCCAGGTGCTGCGGGCGAAGGGTCGTCCGGTGCTCCGCCTGCACCTGCGGTCCCCCGACGACCTGACGCGCGTCCGTGAGCTGCTGGCATGACCACCAATCCCCTTCGGGACCCACAGGACCGGCGACTGCCGCAGATCGCGGGGCCGTGCTCGATGGTGATCTTCGGGATCACCGGTGATCTGGCGCGGCGCAAGCTGATTCCGGCGATCTACGACCTGGCGAACCGTGGATTGCTACCGCCGGGATTCGCGCTGGTCGGATTCGCGCGGGCCGACTTCAGATCGCAGACGTTCGATCAGCTGGCCAAGGCAGCAGCCAAGGCCGGTGCGCGTACCGAGTGGCGCGACAGCGTGTGGAGACAGCTCGCTGCCGGCATGAAGTTCGTCGAGGGGTCCTTCGACGACGACGACGCCTGGGACCGGCTGCGCTCGACCCTGGCGGATCTGGACGCCAAGCAGGGCACGCGCGGCAACCATGCGTTCTACCTGTCGATCCCGCCCGGCCTGTTCCCGACCGTCGTCGATCGACTGCGTCGATCGGGGCTGGCCACGGCCGACGTCGACCCGACCTATCCGCACGCCTGGCGGCGCGTCGTCATCGAGAAGCCGTTCGGCCACGACCTGGAGTCGGCGCGCCGGCTCAACCAGATCGTCGCGGAGGTGTTCCCGTCGGAGTCGGTGTTTCGGATCGACCACTACCTGGGCAAGGAGACCGTCCAGAACATCTTGGCGTTCCGGTTCGCCAATCAGCTGTTCGAGCCTGTGTGGAACTCCAACTACGTCGATCACGTGCAGATCACGATGGCCGAGGACATCGGCATCGGCACACGGGCCGGCTACTACGACGGCATCGGCGCGGCCAGGGACGTCATCCAGAACCACCTGATGCAGCTGATGGCCCTCGTCGCGATGGAGGAGCCGATCTCGTTCGACGCCACGAGCCTGCGCATCGAGAAGCAGAAGATCCTCGCCAACGCCCGCCCGCCCGCGCGGCTGGACCTGCACACCGCTCGCGCCCAGTACACCGAAGGGTGGGCCGGTGGCGTCCCGGTCGGCGGCTATCTCGACGAGGACGGCATCCCCACCGACTCGCTGACCGAGACGTTCGCGGCCATCCGCGTCGACATCGGCACCCGGCGCTGGGCGGGTGTGCCGTTCTACCTGCGCGTCGGAAAACGGCTCGGACGCCGAGTGACCGAGGTCGCCGTCGTGTTCAAGCGTGCCCCCCACCTGCCGTTCAGCAGCGACGACGTCGAGGAGCTGGGCGAGAACGCCCTCGTCCTGCGCATCCAGCCGGACGAAGGAGTCACGTTGCGCTTCGGCGCGAAGGTGCCCGGGACCGTCATGGAGATCCGCGACGTCAACATGGACTTCGCCTACGGCGGGACGTTCGTGGAGAACTCCCCCGAGGCGTACGAACGGCTGATTCTCGACGTCCTGCTCGGTGACCCGCCGCTGTTCCCGCAGCACGAGGAAGTCGAGCTGTCGTGGCAGATCCTCGACCCGGTCATCGAGCACTGGGCCCGACAGAAGACGATCGACACGTATCCGGCCGGCACGTGGGGGCCGGAGTCGGCCGACGCCATGATGGCCCGCGACGGGCGTCGTTGGAGGAGGCCGTAACGTGCAGATCACGCTGGAACACACCGACGCCTCGCACATCTCGCGTGAGCTGGTGCGCGCCCGCAAGGCCTCGGGCAGCCCCGCGATGGACATGGTCCTCACGCTCATCGTGGTCTGTGACGACTCTACGGTCGCTGACGCGCTGCACGCTGCGACCACCCTGTCGAAGGAACACCCGGCGCGCATCATCGGC
>DATMSF010000028.1:0-1999 GCA_035565535.1 Aeromicrobium sp. | reverse complement strand
GAGACCGGATTACCCGGCAGCGCGATCAGCGGGGTCTGCTCGTCGAACACTCGGCCGAAGCCCTGCGACGAGCCGGGCTGCATCGCGACCTTGTCGAAGTCGACCGTGCCCAGCGCCGACAACGTCTCCTTGACGACCTCGTGGTCGCCGTCGCTGATGCCACCGGTCGTGACGACCAGGTCGGCCCGCACGAGCTGATCGGACAGCACCCGCCGGAACGTCTTGGGGTTGTCGTCGACCGAGCCGACGCGGTAGCAGATGGCTCCTGCGGACCGGACGCCTGCGGCCAGCATGTAGCTGTTGCCGTCGTTGATCGAGTCGTAGTCCAGGTGAGTACCCGGTTCACGCAGCTCCGCGCCGGTCGACAGCACGACGACCCGAGGCCGGGGGCGCGCCTTGATGCGCGGAGCGCCCAGAGCCGCCAGCAGCGCGATCTCGCGCGCGCCCAGGACCGTGCCCGCGGCCAGCACCTCGTGGCCGGAGGCGACGTCGGAGGCCTGACGGCGGATGCGCGCCCCGCGCTCGGGAGCCTCCACGATCGCGACCCGCGCGTGGCCGCGATCGGTGAACGCGAACGGGACGACGGCGTCGGCTCCCTTCGGTATCGGCGCACCCGTCATGATCTTGACCGCAGTGCCCCCGCTGATCGCGAACGGCTTGGCCGAACCGGCCTGGATCTCGCCCACGACGGGCAGCACGACAGGAGCCGACGGGCTCGCGCCGACCAGGTCCTCGGCGCGCACCGCGTAGCCGTCGACCTCGGAGTTGTCGAACCGCGGCAGGTCGGTGCGCGCGACGTACGCCTCGTGCAGGGGCAGGCCCAGCGACTCCACCAACGGCTGGTCGTACGGTGACAGCGGCCCGATGCCGCGCAGCACCTTCTCCAGGTGGTCCTCGACCGTCAGCACGCCGTCCGGGATGCTCGCCGGACGCGGACGAGGCCGCGGACCACGTGCCTCGACCTGTGCGGTCGGTTCGCCCTCCGTCGGTTCGCCCTCGGCCATACCGTTCACCCTAACCGGCCGACGAGCCGCTCCCCCGCCGCGACGCTCTGTGCGTCACCGGAGTCGTCGAGGGTCACATCCCCCACCACGACGACGTCGCGGCCGAATCGCCAGTCGCCACGAACCGTCAGGGAGCGGGCGTCAGCTAGGGAAGGCGGCGACGGAATCCGGGCGTCGAAGTCGGCGATCGTGGTGTAGAAGCGCCGATCCAGGTCGACCAAGGGCGCATCGACCTGCGCCCGCACGACTCCGTCGGTGCCGACGCCGTACACGTCGGACCGCACGAGCAGCAGGTCGTTGGTCGTCTTGACCGGGAGGAACCGGGCCCGGTCGACCTCGATCGCCGTTGCGCCGGCGAACACCTCGACCGCCGCACCCATCGCCGACTCGATCTGCACGACCGGGGTGGAGGTCGGATCGGCCGGGTCGACGGTCTTGAGGTTGCGGATCAGCGGAAGGCCCAGTACTCCCCCGCGCTCGGTCAGTCGGTCACGCAAGGCGTGCAGGTCGAACCACAAGTTGTTGGTGTGGAAGTACCGATGGCGTGTCAGGTCGGAAGCCGCCTCGACGTCCTCCGGTGGGATCTGCGCCGACTCGCGAAGCACGAGGCGGCCGTCGGATCGGCGGACCACCAGGTGTCCGCCCTTCACGTCAGCCGGGGTGCGCCGGCAGACCTCGGCCGCGTACGGAGCTCCGGTCGAGGCGAACCACGCCATCATCTGCGGATCGGGCGCGGCGCCCAGGTTGTCGGAGTTCGAGACCGTCGCGTACCGGTATCCGCGGGCGATCAGCTCGTCGAGGATGCCCGTGGCGTCCAGCGAGGTGTAGAGGTCGCCGTGGCCCGGCGGACACCACTCGAGCGACGGGTCGGCCGGCCAACGCACGGGAGTCAGGTCGTCGCGTCGCAGCTTCGGTTCCAGGCTCTGCATGAAGTCCAGTGGCAGGTCGCCGACGGCCAGGTCGGAGTAGGTCTCCAGCGCAGCCAGCGTGTCGTC
>DATMSF010000027.1:0-2038 GCA_035565535.1 Aeromicrobium sp. | reverse complement strand
CGACACCGGCATCGACCTGATGAGCCTGGACGTGCCCTTCGCCGGCGAGTTCGCCGACGCCGGATTCCTGGCCGAGATCCCCGCTGACGTCGCATCGCGCCTTCAGGAGCAAGGCCTCGAAGGCGCCGTCCACGGCGCGACCTACGACGGCCGACTGGTCGCCGCCCCGCTGTGGTCCAACATCCAGCTGTTGTGGTACCGCAAGTCATTCGCCGACAAGACAGGCGTCGACCCCCGGCAAGGCATCACGTGGGCGGAGCTGATCGACTCCGCCGAGGAAGGCGGGGGCACGGTCGGGGTCCAGGCCAACAAGTACGAGGGCTACGTCGTCTGGATCAACGCTCTGGTCATGGGAGCCGGGGGCGAGATCGTCACCGACCTCGACCAAGGCACCGAGGCCTCGATCGACATCGACAGCGACGCGGGCCGTGCAGCCGCCTCGGTCATCGAGAAGCTCGCGTCCTCAACGGCTGCCGAGAGCGACCTGTCCGTCTCCAATGAGGGCACCGTGCTCGGTCCGTTCGCCGGGGATTCCGGCGCCTACCAGGTCAACTGGACCTTCATCTACAACCAGTACAAGAGCGACGAGCAGGTGTTCGACGACCTCGGGTGGGCGCCGTACCCGCGGACCGTCGACGGTCAGCCGTCACGCCCGCCGCTCGGTGGCATCAACATCGGCGTCAACTCATCCTCCGGGCACATCGATGAAGCACTCGAGGCGATGGAGTGCATCACGTCGGTCGACAACCAGGTCACGTACGCGATCGAGACCGGCAACATGCCGTCGAGCGGCGCGGCCTACGACGCGGCCGAGCTGGCGAAGGCCTACCCCGCCGATCTGCTCGAGATGTTCCGGTCGAGCATCGACGTGGCCGGCCCACGCCCCATCACGCCGTACTGGAGCGACATCTCGACCGCGCTGCAGAGCACGTGGCATCCGGCCGACTCGGTCACCGAGGCCACTCCCGGTCGATCGGCTGAGTTCCTGCGTGAGGTCCTCGACGGGAAGAGGTTGCTGTGATGGCCACCCACGTCGCCCAGCTCAGTGACCGCGCCCGCACCGAGAACCGACTCGGCCGCAGACTCGTGGCGCCCGCCGTGGTGCTGATGCTGATCGTGACCGCGTGGCCGATGCTCCAGGCGCTGTACCTGTCGCTGTTCCAGTACCGGTTGACCAGTCCGGACGACCGAGAATTCGTCGGCCTGTCGAACTACGTCACGGCGCTGAGCGACTCCCTGTTCTGGAAGGACATGTGGAACACGGTCCTGATCATGGTCGTGACGGTCGCGGTCGAGCTCGTGATCGGCTTCGCGTTCGCGATGGTGATGCACCGGATCATCTTCGCCCGAGGCCTGATCCGGACCGCGATCCTGGTGCCGTACGGCATCATCACGGTCGTCTCGGCGTTCGCCTGGCAGTTCACGTTCAGCCTCAACAACGGCTACGTCAACAGCTGGTTCTCGTGGCTGCCGGGCATCAGCGAGAACACGAACTGGTTCGGTGAGCACGGCACCGCGATGTTCGCGATCATGGTCTCCGAGATCTGGAAGACCACACCGTTCATGTCGCTGCTCCTCCTGGCCGGACTGGCACAGGTCTCCGAGGACATGATCGAGGCCGCGAAGGTCGACGGTGCGACCTGGTGGCAACGCCTGACGAAGGTGATCCTGCCGAACATGCGGGCCGCGATCATGGTCGCGGTGCTGTTCCGTGCGCTCGACGCGTTCCGCATCTTCGACAACATCTTCGTGATGACCAAGGGCGCCCAGGGCACCGAGTCGTCGTCGTTCCTGACCTACCGGCAGGTGATCGAGCAGTTCCAGCTCGGCATGGGATCGGCGCTGTCGGTGCTGCTGTTCCTGTCCGTCCTGTTGTTGGCCTGGCTGATCGTGAAGTTCTTCAAGGTCGACCTCGCCCAGGCTCGAGGGGAGGGATGAGATGAAGCAGAACGGACTCGGCTACTGGATCGGCTTCGTCGCGATCCTCGTGTGGTGCCTGCTCCCCATCGCGTGGATCCTGTCGCTGTCGTTCAAGCCC
>DATMSF010000026.1:0-10112 GCA_035565535.1 Aeromicrobium sp. | reverse complement strand
ACTGGTCGGCTTGTGAGGACGACCACCGCTTCCCGACCGAGGCGTGGAGCTCCTTGGCCGACGGCGGCTGGCTCGGCTTGTGCGTTCCCGAGGAGTACGGCGGAGGCGGGCAAGGCATGCTCGAGCTCGCGGTGGCCTGCGAGACTCTCGCCGCGTCGGGTGGCACCCAAGGCGTCTTCCTGTACATCCTGACCCCCGGCTTCGGTGCCATGACCGTGACCCGTCACGGCACGCAGGCCCAGAAGGAGCTCCTGCTGCCTGGCCTGGCGTCGGGCGACACGCACTTCTGTATGGCACTGACCGAGCCCGACGCCGGCAGCAACGCGATCGAGATCACCACGCACGCCCGCCGTGACGGCGACGACTTCTTGATCAAGGGCCAGAAGATCTGGATCTCGGGGCTGGAGAACGCCGACTGGATGGTCGCGATCACGCGCACGATTCCGGCCGCCGACGCCAAACCGCGCACCGCGGGCTTCACGCTGTTCCTGGTCGACGTCAAGGAGGCGCTCGCCGCCGGCACGCTGTCGTACACGCCGATCCCGAAGATGGGCAGCAACATCGTCACGTCGAGCCAGGTGTTCTTCGACGACGTTCGCGTGCCGGCCGACATGGTGCTCGGCGAGGTCGACCACGGCTTCGCGGTGCTGTGGGACGTGCTGAACCCCGAACGCATCCTGGCCGCCGCAGGCGGTGTGGGTGGCGCCGACGCCGCGACCAAGCTGGCGGTCGACTACGCCAAGGAGCGGCACGTGTTCGGTCGCCCGATCGGCGCGAACCAGGCGATCCAGTTCCCGCTGGCACAGATCAAGGCCAAGACCGAGCTGGGCCGCCTGATGACCTACAAGGCGGCCTGGCTGTTCGATCAGGGTCTGCCGTGCGGCAACGAGACCAACGTCGCGAAGCTGACCGCGTCACAGGTGGCGTGGGAAGCTGCGAACCAGGCGTTCCAGACGTTCGGCGGCATGGCCTACTCCAAGGAGTTCCCGGTCGAGCGGCTGTTCCGCGACGCCCGCATCGGCAAGAACATCCCGGTCGCCGAGGAGCTCATCCTGGCCCACATCGGCACCCAGATGCTCGGCCTGCCCAAGAGCTACTAACGGCCGCTCGCCTCCCCCGAGGCGTGGTCGCCTGCGCTCGACTCAGTGGTGCACGTGGTCCTCGACGTGGTCGTGGGGCTCGATCTGGAAGGTCGAGTGCTCGACGTCGAAGTGCTCCGACAGACATGAGCGCAGTTGGTCGAGCACGCTGTGGGCGTCCCCCATCCCGCTGACCGAGTCGTCGACCACGACGTGCGCACTCATCACCGGCATCCCCGACGTGATGGTCCAGACGTGCAGGTCGTGGACGTCGGCGACACCGGGGGTGGCAAGGATGTGTCGCCGCAGCTCGTCGAGGTCGACGTTGCGCGGCGTGCCCTCGAGCAGCACCTCGACGACCTCGCGCAACAGCGAGACGGCGCGCGGGACGATGAAGACCGCGATCACCAGCGACGCGATGGCGTCGGCGCGGGTCCAGCCGGTGGTCGCGACCACGGCGGCCGAGATCAGCACCGCGACCGATCCCAGGGCATCGCCGAGGACCTCCAGGTAGGCTCCGCGCACGTTGAGGCTCTCCCCCGCGCCCTTGCGCAGCAACATCAAGCCCGCCAGGTTGACCGCCAGACCGACGGCACCGGCGATCAGCACCGGCCCGGCGTCGAGGTCTGCCGGGTCGCCGATCCGCACGATCGCACGCCACAGGATCCACCCCGCCAACCCCAACAGGATGACGCCGTTGAGCCCGGCGGCCAAGATCTCGGTGCGGTGGTAGCCGAACGAGCGCCGCGACCCGGGGCGCCCCATCTGCGCGACGGTGATCGCGGCCAACGCCATCGCCAGACCGATCGAGTCACCCAACATGTGTCCGGCGTCGGCGATCAGCGCCAAGCTGCCCGCCACCCACCCGACGACAGCCTCCACGACGGCCACGACCAGCGACATCGCCAGCACCAGTGCCAGCCGCCCGCGATGGCGCACCCCGACCGAGTGTGCGTGATCATGCCCCATGCCATGAAGGCTACGTCGCCACCACCGAAACCACGACGCACCCGCCACCCACCGCCCGACGAGGGCGACGGTTTACCAACTTAAGTTGGTAAACCGCACCGGTCGTAGGGTTGCTACCCCACGAAGGTGGTGGAATCCCAACTTAAGTTGGTAAACCGCCACCACGACGAAGCCCCCGAACCCAACGGGTCCGGGGGCTTCGCTCAGCAGTGCTGGTGTGTCAGATGATCACTTAATGATCTTGGTGACACGGCCGGCGCCGACGGTGCGGCCGCCCTCGCGGATGGCGAAGCGCAGGCCCTCCTCCATGGCGATCGGCTGGATCAGCTCGACCGACATCTCGGTGTTGTCGCCGGGCATGACCATCTCGGTGCCCTCGGGCAGCTTGATGACGCCGGTGACGTCCGTGGTGCGGAAGTAGAACTGCGGACGGTAGTTGTCGAAGAACGGCTTGTGACGGCCACCCTCCTCCTTGGACAGGATGTAGACCTGGCCCTCGAACTGCGTGTGCGGGGTCGTCGTGCCCGGAGCGATGACGACCATGCCGCGCTCGACGTCCTCGCGCTTGGTGCCACGAAGCAGCAGACCGACGTTCTCGCCGGCCTGGCCCTCGTCGAGCAGCTTGCGGAACATCTCGACACCGGTGACGGTCGAGGTCTGCTTCTCGTCGCGGATGCCGATGATCTCGACCTCCTCGTTGACCTTGATGACGCCACGCTCGATGCGGCCGGTGATGACCGTGCCGCGACCGGTGATGGTGAAGACGTCCTCGACCGGCATGAGGAACGGCTTGTCCGTCTCACGCGGGGGCAGCGGGATGTAGTCGTCGACGGCAGCCATGAGCTCCAGGACCGACTTGCCCCACTTCTCATCACCCTGCAGCGCCGGGTGAGCAGCGACCTTGACGATCGGCACGTTGTCGCCGTCGAACTCCTGGTCGTTGAGCAGCTCGCGAACCTCGAGCTCGACGAGCTCCAGGATCTCCTCGTCGTCGACCATGTCGCACTTGTTCAGCGCGACGACCATGGCCGGAACGCCGACCTGGCGGGCCAGGAGGACGTGTTCGCGGGTCTGCGGCATCGGGCCGTCGGTGGCGGCGACCACGAGGATCGCGCCGTCCATCTGAGCCGCGCCGGTGATCATGTTCTTGACGTAGTCGGCGTGACCCGGGCAGTCGACGTGCGCGTAGTGACGGTTCTCGGTCTGGTACTCGACGTGCGAGATCGAGATCGTGATACCACGCTGCTTCTCTTCGGGCGCTTTGTCGATCTGATCGAACGCATAGTCGTCGTTCAGTTCCGGGTACGCGTCGTGCAGCACCTTGGTGATCGCCGCGGTCAGAGTGGTCTTTCCGTGGTCGATGTGTCCGATGGTGCCGATGTTCATGTGCGGCTTTGTCCGCTCGAACTTCGCCTTGGCCACTGTGGGCTCCTCCTGGTTATTTGCTGCTGACTTGAGTGTTGCGAAAGCCTTCGGGCCCGTCCCGGAAACAGGGGGCGAGACCTCTGGCCATCCTAAGGGACGGTCCCGTGGTTACTCGCCGCGGGCCTTCTTGATGATCTCCTCCGCGACGGCCTTGGGGACCTCCGCGTAGGAGTCGAACTGCATCGAGTACGAGGCACGACCCGAGGTCTTGGACCGCAGGTCTCCCACGTACCCGAACATCTCCGACAAGGGCACGAGAGCCTTGATGACCTTCGCACCGCCGTAGCCTTCGTCCATCGACTGGACCTGACCACGTCGGGAGTTCAGATCGCCGATCACGTCACCCATGTAGTCCTCGGGCGTGGTGACCTCGACGGAGAACATCGGCTCGAGCAGGACCGGATCGGCCTTGCGCGCGGCCTCCTTGAAGGCCATCGAACCGGCGAGCTTGAACGCGAGCTCTGAGGAGTCGACGTCGTGGTAGGCGCCGTCTTCGAGCGTGACCTTGACGTCGACCATCGGATAGCCGGCGAGCACGCCAAACTGCATGGCGTCCTGCGCACCAGCGTCGACCGAAGGGATGTACTCCTTCGGCACGCGACCGCCGGTGACCTCGTTGACGAACTCGTATCCGCCCTCGCCACCGACGACCGGGCCCGTGGGCGCGATGCCGATGATGACCTTGGCGAACTGGCCGGAGCCACCGGTCTGCTTCTTGTGGGTGTAGCTGTGACCGGTGACGGTGCGCTTGATCGTCTCGCGGTAGGCCACCTGCGGCTTGCCGACGTTGGCCTCGACCTTGAACTCGCGCTTCATCCGGTCGACCAGCACGTCGAGGTGCAGCTCGCCCATGCCGGCGATGATGGTCTGACCGGTCTCCTCGTCGGTGTGGACCTGAAACGTCGGGTCCTCCTCGGCCAGTCGCTGGATCGCGACGCCGAGCTTCTCCTGGTCGCTCTTGGTCTTGGGCTCGATGGCGACCTGGATGACCGGATCGGGGAAGGTCATGGACTCCAGGATGATCGGCTTGGCCGGATCGGCCAGCGTCTCACCGGTGGTGGTGTCCTTCAGGCCCATGACGGCCACGATCTGCCCGGCGCCGACGGACGCGATCTCCTCGCGCTTGTTGGCGTGCATCTGGTAGATCTTGCCGATGCGCTCCTTGCGACCCTTGGTCACGTTGAGCACCTGGGTGCCGGCATCGAGTCGTCCGGAGTAGACCCGCACGAACGTCAGCTTGCCCAGGTGGGGGTCGGCCGCGATCTTGAAGGCCAGGCCCGCGAAAGGCTCGTCGTCGGACGGCTTGCGGCTGTCCGGCTTCGACTCGTCCTTGGCGTCGAGGCCGTCGATGGCGCCGATGTCGAGCGGGTTGGGCAGGAAGTCGACGACGGCGTCCAGCAGCGGCTGCACGCCCTTGTTCTTGAACGCGGTGCCGCACACGATCGGGTTGAGCTTGGTGGCCAGGGTGGCGCGACGGATGCCGGCCTTGAGGTCCTCGACCGAGATCTCCTCGCCCTCCAGGTACAGCATCGCGATCTCGTCGTCGGCGTCGGCCAACGTCTCGAGCAGCGTCTCGCGGGCCTCGGCGGCCTTGTCGACGAGGTCGGCCGGGATCTCCTCGATCTCGTAGTCCTCGCCCACGGCGGTCTCGCCGCGCCAGGTCAGCGCGCGCATGCCGATCAGGTCGACGACACCGATGAAGTCGCCCTCGGAGCCGATCGGCACCTGCAGGACCAACGGAGTGGCGCCGAGGCGCTCACGGATGGTCTTGACGCAGAAGTCGAACGACGCGCCCGTGCGGTCGAGCTTGTTGACGAAGCACATGCGCGGGACGCCGTACTTGTCGGCCTGCCGCCACACGGTCTCGGACTGCGGCTCCACACCGGCGACGCCGTCGAAGACCGCCACCGCACCGTCGAGGACGCGCAGCGAGCGCTCGACCTCGACCGTGAAGTCGACGTGTCCGGGGGTGTCGATGATGTTGATCTGATGGTTCTTCCACCAGCAGGTCGTCGCGGCAGACGTGATCGTGATGCCGCGCTCCTGCTCCTGCTCCATCCAGTCCATCGTCGCCGACCCCTCGTGGGTGTCGCCGATCTTGTAGTTGATGCCCGTGTAGAACAGGATCCGCTCGGTGGTGGTGGTCTTACCGGCATCGATGTGCGCCATGATGCCGATGTTGCGGACCCGGTTCAGGTCCGTCGTGATGTCGATTGCCACGTGGCTACTCGTTCCTGAGGTTGCGCGCCGCACGATCGGTGCGGCAGATGATTACCAGCGGTAGTGGGCGAACGCCTTGTTGGCTTCGGCCATCTTGTGCGTGTCTTCACGCTTCTTGACCGCGCCGCCCAGACCATTGCTGGCGTCGAGGACCTCGTTCATCAGGCGCTCTGCCATGGTCTTCTCACGGCGCTCACCGGCGTAGTGGACCAGCCAGCGCAGTGCGAGGGTGTTCTGGCGAGCCGGACGCACCTCGACGGGCACCTGGTAGGTCGCACCGCCGACACGGCGGCTCTTGACCTCGAGGCTGGGCTTGACGTTGTCGAGCGCACGCTTGAGCGTGATGACCGGATCGCTGCCGGTCTTCTCGCGAGCACCCTCGAGTGCTGCGTAGACGATGCGCTGAGCGACCTGCTTCTTGCCGTCGACCAGGACCTTGTTGATCAGCGAGGTGACGACCTGGCTGCCGTACACCGGATCAACGTCGATGTGCCGCTTCGGAGCGGGACCCTTACGAGGCATCAGGCCTTCTCCTTCTTCGCGCCGTAGCGGGAGCGGGCCTGCTTGCGACCCTTGACCGCCTGGGTGTCGAGCGCACCGCGCACGATCTTGTAACGGACGCCGGGGAGGTCCTTCACACGACCACCGCGCACGAGCACGATCGAGTGCTCCTGAAGATTGTGTCCCTCACCGGGGATGTAGGCCGTGACCTCGACGCCGCTGGACAGGCGCACACGAGCAACCTTGCGCAGTGCGGAGTTCGGCTTCTTGGGGGTGGTGGTGTACACGCGGGTGCAGACACCACGGCGCTGGGGCGAACCCTTGAGCGCGGGGGTCGCAGTCTGTGCAGACTTGACCTGGCGGCCCTTGCGGACCAATTGATTGATAGTGGGCACTACGACATCCTTCTTCTCGACCCGGTGAGGAGTCTCGATCTTCGATGCACTCGCCGTCGATCCGCGGGACTTGGCGTCATGCGGGAAACAGACTGACCGGACGTCGTGGACGACAGGATGTGTGCATCGGTCTGGAACGTCCAGACACAGTGATCCAGCCTACCGGCTGGCCCCCGACCGGTCAAAATGCGGTGAGGCCCGATTTCAGGGAACAGTCGGCCCCGACATGACGGCACGGGCGTTGTCGGAGTCGTACGTCAATCGGCCGGCCGGAAGTCGGCCCCACAGGGTCAGGTAGAGCTCGACGGTCGTGCCGCGCACCGACGAATCGGCGTCGCCGCTGTCGTGGACGAGCAGCGGCGGGCCACCCGCGATCGAGGCGGGCCTGATGATCCACGAGTCGAAGCGATCCGTCGCGTCGAATCGGATGCGCTCACGCACGTCGGGCGCCTGGCCCCGGGCCGTCATGCGCGGGAAGAAGACGCCGAGGACTTCTTCGACACCGTCAGCTGCGACGTCGGCTTGCACACCCCACTGCTGCTCGAACCGGCCGAGCGCCTGCGCCAGGTCGACCGCATGGATCGTGGTCTCGTGCAGCTGACGGCGCGCCCAGAACGAGGCTGTCTCGTTGATGCGGGCGAAGTTCGGGATCGCTTCCTCCGGGTCGACCGCGTCGATGGCGGTCAACAGGGCGGCCGCGCAGCCGGCGTACCAGTCGCCGAGCGGGCCGGTAACGAGCGGCGTCGGCCGGTCGACCTGCCGCTGGCCGCTGAGCAGCGTCGCAGCGGCCCACCGATGGATCGAGCCGAGGTGGACGATCAGGTCGCGCGCGGTCCAGTCCGGACACGACGGGACGAGCTCGTCGCCGGAGACTTGGTCCGCCAGGGTGGCGAAGCGGCCCACGGCGTCATCGAGTTCCGCGCCGTATCGGGTGTGGTCGAACGTCATTGACGGTGCTCCAGGACGCATCGGGTCAAGGGGAGGTGAGCAGTTCTGCGAGGTGAACGGCTTCGACCCCTGCCAGATCGTCCAGCTGCGTGCGGCAGGAGAAGCCGTCCGCGATGATTCTCGCACCTTTGGGCGCGTTCTGGACGGCAGGCAGCAGTTGTTGCTGCGCCACAGCGACCGAGACGTCGTAGTGACCGCGCTCGACACCGAAGTTCCCGGCGAGACCACAGCACCCGCCGAGCCGTTGCACCGTGGCCCCGGTGGCCTGCAGGACCGCGAGATCGGCGTCGAATCCGACGACCGACGCCTGGTGGCAGTGCGGCTGGACGACCAGGTGCTGTCCGCTCAGATCCGGCGGTGTCCAGTCGGGCGTGTCGCGCAGGAGCTCGGCCAGGGTTCGCACTCCGGCGGCCACCTCGGCCGCTCGCGGGTCGTCGAGCAATTCCACGGCATCGGTGCGCAGGGCAGCAGTACAGGACGGTTCGACTCCGACGATCGGGACGCCGGCGGCCGCGTAGGGGTGCAGCTGGTCGATCGTGTCGGCGACGAGGGTGCGCGCCCTGTCGAGCTGGCCCGTCGTGATCCAGGTGAGTCCGCAGCAGGCGTGGCGTACCAGCGTCTGGACCGCATAGCCGGCGTCCTCCAGGACACGCACCGTGGCCTTGCCGGCGGCCGTCGTGAAGTACTCGGTGAACGAGTCGGCCCACAGCAGCACGGTGCCGTTCGGTGCCGCGGTGCGGACCTGTCGGCGGCGTGCCCATCGGGTGAACGCCCCGTGGCGCAGTCCGCCTTGCGCGAACTTCGGCAGGCTGCGTCGCTGGTCGACCCCCGCCGCCCACCGCGCGAGGTGCTTCAGGCCCGGCACGACCATCATCAGGTTGGCGAGGAACGCCACGGGAGCGGCGAGTCTGGCCCAGAACGGCAGACGTCCCAGGATGTAGTGGCTGCGCGGACGCAGTCGACCGCGATACGACTGGTACAGGACTTCCGACTTGTACGTGGCCATGTCGATGCCCGTCGGGCAGTCGGAGGCACATCCCTTGCACGACAGGCACAGGTCGAGAGCTTCGTGCACCTCCGGGGCACGCCACCCGCCGTCGACGAGGCGGCCGTCGATCATCTCCTGCAGTACGCGCGCTCGGCCGCGGGTGCTGTCCTTCTCGTTGCGGGTGGCCTGGAACGACGGGCACATGACGCCACCGGGCGGTGTCGTGGCCGCCACACACTTGCCGACACCGGTGCACCGGTGGGCGGCTGCCGCGAAGCTCCCGCCGTCATCGTGCAGCAGGCGCAGACCCTGACGGCGCCGTGGCATGCCCTCGGGCCAGGTCCGGTGCTGTCCGCGCAAGTCGGCGTCGATGGCCCGGGGACGGACCAAGACGCCCGGATTCATCAGGTCGTCCGGGTCGAAGACGTGCTTGACCTGTTCGAACAGCGAGATCGCCTCGGCCGAGTACATCAGCGGGAGCAGCTCGGAGCGAGCGCGCCCGTCGCCGTGCTCTCCGGAGAACGAACCGCCGTGAGCGGCGGTGAGCCGCGCCGCGGCGAAGATGAATTCTCGATATCCCTGGTGGCCCTGGCCGTGCAGTCCTTCGGTGCCGAGCTCGTCCAGGGGGATGTCGATGCGGACGTGCACGCAGCCGTCGCCGAAGTGACCGAACGGTTCGCCATGGAGCCCGTGCTGGTCCATCAGCTCGGTGAACTCACGCAGATACGCACCGAGCGCGTGCGGCGGGACGGCGGCATCCTCCCATCCGGAGATCGCGGGCCGTTCCCAGATGCGTGAGGCCAGGCCGGCACCTTCCTCACGGATCCGCCACAGCGTCGCCTGTTCTGCGGCGTCGGTGACGTGTCGGTGCCCGATGGCCGAGGAGGCACGCACGACCTGCTGACCGAGCGCCGCCAGCTCCGCGGCGTCGTCACCGGCCAGCTCGACGTAGAGGAACCCTCCACCGTCCGGCATCTGCGGAACCGTCGATGCGCCCTTGGCCGCTCGGTAGACCTCGACGATGCGGGCGCCGAGCCCCTCGCACGCGACGGGACCGAACGGCAGCATCGCGGGGACGTCGTCGGCGGCCTCGGCCATCGTCGGGTAGGACAGCACGACCAGGTGGATCAGCCGGGGTATGCGGACCAGGTCGATCGTGGCGCCGAGCATGACGCCCAGCGTTCCTTCGGTGCCGGCCAGGAACGAGGCGACGTCGAAGTTCTTCTCGGGCAGCAGGTGCTCCAGGCTGTAGCCGGACACCTGGCGACCGAAGCGACCGAACTCGGTGCGAACCGTCGCCAGGCCTGTGCTGACGACGTCACGAAGTGCGTCCAGGGTCGGCGACTCGGTGGTGATGTCCCGACCGACCCTCAACCGCTCCCCCGACGCCGTGACCAGGTCGACTGCGGCCACGTTGTCGGACGCACGGCCGTAGCCCAGGGCGCGGTTGCCGCATGCGTTGTTGCCGATCATCCCGCCGACGGTGCACCTGGTGTGAGTGGACGGATCGGGTCCGTATCGCAGCCCGTGAGGTGCAGCGGTCTTCTGGACGACGGCGTGGACGACGCCCGGATCGACGCGGGCGGT
>DATMSF010000025.1:0-3795 GCA_035565535.1 Aeromicrobium sp. | reverse complement strand
GCCCAGCACGATCCGCGTCACCGCCACGCCGTACAGCGAGTGCTTCGTGCCTGTGACCCAGGCATTGACTGCAGCGACCACGCGTCGTGCGGTGTTCACCGGTGCCTCCGGTCGAAGTCGGAGATCACGTCACGTTCGGCTGATGTCGAGGACACCGGACGACGCCATCCCGAGATATCGCTGGTGGTTCTCCGCTGTCGTTCGGCCGCCTTGTCCTCGACGTGGCGCTTGTCGTAGTCCACAACCGGGATCCGTCGCAAGTTGTACCGAATCGCGATGATTTCGGCCTCGGGATACCGCGCGATCAGCACGTCGGTCGCCAACCGAACCGCAGCCCGCTCGTACCTCACGTACGACGACACCCTGGCCGGCGAAGTCCCGTGCTGATGCAGCTCATCGACGAGCTCGCTCCACAGCAAGGGCGCTTCCTGGGCCCCTGCCTCCCGCAACACCTCTCGTTGATCCGTCGTCAACGCCCCCCGCGAAGACAACAGGGCAGAGGCCATCTTCGTCGTCACGTAACCGGCACGCCGACCGACGATCTTGTGGCGGATGAGGTCCAGCTCGACATCCGTCCAATTGATCCAATCGGTCAGCTGCACGGTCCCGTCGGCCGATCGGTAGGCACCTTGGACGAGGAAGTCCCGGTCGGCCGCAATCGGGTTGGGCGCGAACAGGCGCCAGTTCTGGGTGAAGTACGGCCGCAAGTAGCCGTTGACCGGCTCAACGACCTCCGAGTACCGGTTCGGCGGCAGGGCCGCAGCCGTCACCGACACGAAGTGGAAGCCGACGACCAGGAGCAACAGGGTCACGAACACGCCTCGAAGACTCGGCCGACCCATGACCGCGAGCATATCGCCAGCAACGAGAAAGGCCCCGCTCGGTTGAACGGGACCTCATCTCACCTGTGGAGCATAGGAGATTCGAACTCCTGACCTCTTCCATGCCATGGAAGCGCGCTACCAACTGCGCCAATGCCCCGGGGACCAGACAACTCTAGCGGAGCCCTACGGCGGGACCAAAACCGGATGGGTGCGGCGCCGATCACGTCACCGGCTCGATGCCGTCGTCGTCCGGCTCGTCGTCGGACAGCACCGGCAGCGGCAGTGTCCCGGCATTCCACTCGGTCAGTCGCCACTGCATCCAGTCCTCGTGACGGTTCTGCTCCAGGACCGACCACGAGCAATTGTTGAGCCCGCCGAAGGAGTGCCACAGTTGCAGCGGGAAACCCAGGAACTGGCACGTTCCCGCGCGCAGCACGCCGCCGTGCGCGACGACGACCGTCACGGGATCGTCACGCTCGGCCAGCCGATCGGCGAGTCCCTCGGCGAATCGTTCCCCCGCCATCTGGTGCGTCTCGCTGCCCGGTATCTGGGTCTCGTCCCCCTTGACCCAGGCCTCCATCTGTTCGGGGTAGCGCTCCCATGCCTGCTGCCAGGTCAACCCTTCACGGACGCCGAAGCTCATCTCGCGGAACCGCTTGTCGATCTCGACCTTGACCCCGGTGGCCGCACCGAGCGCCTCAGCGGTCTCCAGCGCCCTGGACAGGTCCGAGCTGAGGATGCGCGTGGGCCGCAGCAGCGCCAGCTGCGCCGCGGCGTCGCGCGCCTGTTGACGGCCGACGTCGTCGAGAGGGATGTCGCTGCTGCCCTGCACCCGACCGGCGACGTTCCACGCCGTCCGGCCGTGCCGCCACAGCACCACCTGACGAGTGGTCACGTCAGATCGACGACCGGGCAGTCGCTCCAGAGTCGCTCCAGGGCGTAGTAGGCGCGCATCTGCGCGTGCTGGACGTGGACGACGATCTCCCCGAAGTCCAGCAGGATCCACTGTGCCTCGCGCTCCCCCTCGCGCCGCACGGGCTTGGCGCCCAGCTCCAGCAGCCGCTCCTCGACGGCGTCCTGGATGGCACGGATCTGAGGCACGTTCGCACCCGTCAGCAGCACGAACATGTCCGTGATCGCGAGCTGACCCGAGACGTCGAACGCGATGACATCGGTGGCCTGCTTGTCCTCGGCGGCGGCTGCAGCCGCTCGGGCGAGCTCGACGGCACGTTCGGTGGCGCTCACGACCGCTCCTCGGCTCGGTACAGGCCGTGCTTGCTGATGTACTGCACGACGCCGTCGGGCACCAGGTACCACACCGGTTCGTCGCGCCCGACCCGATCGCGGCAGTCCGTCGAGGAGATGGCCAGTGCAGGAATCTCCAGGATTTGCACCCGGTCGGTCGGCAGGCCGTCCAACGACGACTCGTCCAGGTCGTGTCCGGGCCGGGTGCAGCCGACGAAGTTCGCCAGCTCGAACAGCTCGTCGTGGTCGCGCCAGGTCAACAACGCTGCCAGGGCGTCCGCGCCGGTGATGAAGTACAGGTCGGCCTCGGGGTACTGCGCGCTGATGTCGCGCAGCGTGTCGATCGTGTAGGTGGGACCGTCGCGGTCGATGTCGACGCGGCTGACGGTGAACTGCGGATTCGCCGCCGTCGCGATGACCGTCATCAGATAGCGGTGCTCGGCCGGCGACACGTCGCGGTCGGCCTTCTGCCACGGCTGCCCCGTGGGGACGAAGACGACTTCCTCCAGGTCGTACCAGGAACGCACCTCGCTGGCGGCGACCAGGTGACCATGATGAATCGGGTCGAACGTGCCACCCATGACGCCGATGCGGCGGCGCCGGGTCTGCACGTCGGTCATGTGCGGGCTCAGGTGTGCTCGCGGCCCTTGCCGAACGCCAACAGGACGAACAACAGCACCAGCAGCAGACCCAGGGCGATGGCGCCGACGGCCCACGGCGCGATCGCGGGCTCACTTTCGTGCCCGGCCTCCGACGCGGCGACCAGCAGGGAGTTCAGTGCAGCAAAATCTGGCATAGGAGGAATCTATCAGCGCACGTGACCGTCGCCGGTCACGACGTAGGTCGTGGTGGTCATCTCCGGCAGTCCCATCGGACCGCGGGCGTGCAGCTTCTGCGTGGAGATGCCGATCTCGGCGCCGAAACCGAACTCGCCACCGTCGGTGAAGCGGGTCGAGGCATTGACCATGACGGCGGCCGAGTCGACGCCCATCGTGAATCGCCGGGCCGCTGCGATCGACTTCGTCACGATGGCCTCGGTGTGGCCTGAGGAGAACTGCCGGATGTGGGCGACCGCGTCGTCCAGCGAGTTCACGACCTTGGCCGAGATGTCCAGATCGAGGTACTCGGTCGCATAGTCGTCGTCGGTTGCCTCGACGACGGCGGCGTCGACGCTGCGAAAGGTCGCATCGCCATGGATCGTGACGCCACCGTCGCGCAGAGCGGCCACGACCTTCGGCACGAACACGTCGGCGACGTCGCCGTGCACCAGGAGCGACTCGGCCGCGTTGCACACGCTGGTGCGGTGGGTCTTGGCGTTGAGCACGATGTCGAGAGCCATGTCGAGGTCGGCGTCGCTGTCGACGTACACGTGGCAGTTGCCCGTGCCGGTCTCGATCACGGGCACCGTGGACTCCTCCACGACGGTGCGGATCAGACCGGCTCCACCGCGCGGGATGACCAGGTCCACCAGGCCGCGAGCCCGCATCAGGTCCTTGGCCGTCGACCGGTCGGTGGCCGGGACCCCCTGGATGACGTCGGCGGGCAGACCTGCGCGTTCCACGGCTCCACGCATGACGTCGACGATCACGTCGTTGCTGCGCGAGGCCGACGACGAACCGCGCAGCAGCACGGCGCTGCCGGCCTTCAAGCAGATCGCGGCGGCGTCCGCCGTCACGTTGGGGCGGCCTTCGTAGATCATGCCGATGACGCCCATCGGTACCCGGAT
>DATMSF010000024.1:0-5272 GCA_035565535.1 Aeromicrobium sp. | reverse complement strand
TGGCCACTGCGCCTCTGGTCAGCGCGCCGGCGTCGGCTGCTGACTCTCCGCTGCCGCCCGTCACCTTGCCGCCCATCCCGGCGATCAAAGGGCTGCCGATCCCCTCGCTGCCGACCGATCTGTTGGTCCCCAAGTTCGTCGGTTCTCCCGCAACCGCGCAGCCGATCGACCACCCCGCGATCCCACAGAACCCGTGGTTGTCGCCCAATGGCACCAACTCGATGCACAACGACCCGTATGCGTCGGATGCCTACGCCGTCAGCGGACCGCTCGGCCGCAAGCTGCGGGTCAACAGTGCGTCATACGGTGTCCGCGAGTGCGCCACGATCGCGTTCGACTCCCACGGTCGCATCGTCGGTCTGTGCGGAGGCCTCGAAGGGTTCGTGACGATGGTCATCGACCCGGTCACACTGAAACCGATCTCGGAGCTGCGCACCTCGGCGCGCAACCTGCTGACCAGCGCCAACCCGTTCACCGACATCTGCGGTGGCACCTACTTCTTCCTCGATGCCGACGACGTCGCCTATCCGACGACCGGGCGCCGGTCGATCATGAAGATCGCGATCAACGACGACGGCTCCCAGACCCAGATGGACGAGTGGTCCCTGACGTCGGTGATTCCCGGCGGCGACTGCCTGATCGCGACGATGCCCGACTACGACGGCCGGATCTGGTTCTTCACCCAGTCCGGCATCGTCGGCACCTTGGACCAAGCCGGCGGATCGATTCGCGCGACGCACCTGCCTGATGGCGAGGAGGTCACCAACTCGGTGGCCAACGACGAGACCGGCGGCATGTACGTCGTGTCGACCCGCGCCCTGTACCGTCTCGACGCGGCCGATGACGGGACGCCCGAGATCACCTGGCGCGAGGGGTACGACCACGGCACCCGGCTCAAGCCGGGCAACCTCTCCCAGGGCTCGGGCACCACGCCCACCCTGTTGGGCGACCGCTGGGTCGCAATCAACGACAACGCCGACCCGCAGACCAACATCGTGGTCTACGACCGCCGCAAAGGCGTGACCGATCGACTCCACTGCACACAGCCGGTGCTTCCCGCGAACGCCGGCACGACCGACAACAGCCTCGTCGCGGCAGGCAACTCGTTCATCATCGAGAACAACTACGGATACGGCGGCCCGTGGACGACGTTGCTGGGCCGCACCACCACGCCGGGCATCTCGCGCGTCATGGTCGATGACGACGGCTGCCACGTCGCGTGGACCAGCGACGAGATCGCGCCGAGCTCGGTGCCGAAGGCCTCGCTGGGCAACGGCCTGTTGTACGTCTACACCAAACCGGCCAAGCTCAACGGCAGAGCCAACACGTTCGATGCCTGGTACTTCACCGCGATCGACATCCGCACGGGCGAGACCGCCTGGAGTCGGTTGACCGGAACCGGCATCCAGTGGAACAACCACTACGCGTCGATCTACCTCGGACCCGGCGGTGCTGCCTACATCGCCACCCTCGCCGGCCTGGTCAGGATCACCGACGCGTGAGGACCTATGTCGTCTCGGGCTCTGCGAGCGGCATCGGTGCGGCCACCTCGGACCTGCTGCACGCACAGGGCCACCGCGTCATCGGAGTGGATCGACGCGAGGCCGACGTCGTCGCCGATCTGTCGACCCCTTCCGGACGCGCAGACGCCGTGGCGGCGGTCCGGACACGGACCGACGTGGTGCACGGGGTCGTCCCGTGTGCCGGGATCGCGGGGCTGACCGGCGTCGATCCGGCACTCGTGGTCTCGGTCAACTACTTCGGTGCGATCGACCTGGTGACGGGGCTGCGAGCAGAGCTGATCGCGGCCGGCGACGCAGCCGTCGTCGTGCTGTCGTCGAACTCGGTGACGTGTCAGCCCGGATGGGCCGAGGCGGTCGCCGACCTGTGCCTGGCCGGCGACGAGACCGCCGCCCGGTCCGAGGCGGCGACGACAGAAGCGGTCCACGTCTATCCCGCCTCGAAGGCCGCACTGGCCTGGTGGGCGCGCCGCGAGGGCGTCAAGCCCGAGTGGGTCGGCCGAGGCATCCGGATCAACGCGGTGGCTCCGGGCCTGGTCGCGACGCCGATGACCGACCGCCTGCGCGAGGATCCCGAGCTGGGCGCCTTCGCCGACGCGTATCCGACCGCGCTCGAGCGCGCGGGCCGACCCGACGAGATCGCCGCCGTGATCGGGTTCCTGCTGGCGGACGCGAGTAGCCTGCTGGTCGGCTCGGTCGTGGTCGCCGACGGCGGCACCGACGCCCTGCTCCACCCCCGCTCACCCGAGCGCTGGGTCACCTGAGCGCTGGGTCACCTGAGCCGCGTCCGAGGCGGGTCAGCGGGACTCGATGTACGTCTTGAGTCCCTTGGTCCCGGTGTCGAGGGCGCCCTTGAGGATACGCTTCTGGATCAGACCGGGCAGCGGGATCTTGACGTCGATCTCCAGGTCGAGCCGAACCTTGGTTCCGCCGCCGGTCGGGGTCAGGGTGTAGGTGCCGTTCTGGACCGCCTGGAAACCGCTCTCGACCAGCGTCCACGACACCGACGACGGCTCGTCCCACGCGTAGTCGGTGACCTCCTCGTCGGTCATCCCGACGGCGCTGACCTTGGCGCGCACGCGCTGCGGTCGGCCGTCCGGTGTTCGTGACTCGACGACGGCCGACTGGTGCGACCCGGAACGTCTGGGCAGGTCCTCGACCGCCGCGACGGCGTCGAGAACCTGCTCCGGGGACGCCTCGATCACGATGTCCGCACTGCCCTTGACCGCCATGTCGTCACCATTCCTTCGCTCGTCGAGTGGATTCTCCCAGGGCCGGTCCGAGCCACCGCCGAACGAACTGCTCGATCTCGGCCGGCGAACGCAGTGTCGGCGACGGATACTGCAGGAACGAGACCATCGTGCGCATCAGCAGCTCGGCCAACCCGTCCAGGTCGGCGTCGTCGATGCCGAACGCCGCCCAGTCGACCGACAGGTCGCGCAGCACCCGCGCCCCCAGCTCGACACCCGCGGCCGACGTGACGCCGCGGGCCAGCATGCCCTGGTCGTCGGCCTCGAGCAGCACGCCGATCCGCGGATCGCGGGGCAGCTCCCGCAGGGAGAACAGCAGCGAGTCGACGAAGACGTCGATCGGTGTGGTCGCCGACGCCAGGTGGGCGGTCATGCGCTCGGCGTAGTCGGCCGCTCCGGTCGCGGCGACGGCGGTCAACAGGTCCGACAGCCGTGGGAAGTACCGGTAGACGGTCTGGCGGGTCACCCCGACCTCGGCCGCGACGTCGGACACCGTGGTCTTCGGCACCCCCATCCGGGCGATGCAGGCGGTGGCGGCGTCGATCAGTCGTTCGCGCGCGAGCTCTTCCGTGCGAGGAGGATCGCCGTCCCAGCCGTGGTGTCCCATGTCAGGCGACCGTACCGGCTGTCGTGGTTCGCTTCCGGTACAGCATCACCAGAATGGCGATCGCAGCGACGAAGCACGCGATGACGTACCAGCCACTGCCGATCGGGGTGCCCGCTTCGGTCACGCCGTTCTCGGCGTCGACGAAGGCCGGTAGTGCGGCGATCCAGAACACGGCGTGCGCTACGAGGAACACCGCCGGGAAGACCGCGACGAACCGGCCCAATGGCTCGATTTGTCGAGCGTCTCGCGCCAGCAACCAGATGCCCAGCACCCAGACGATCGCCAGCTGGGTGCCCAGCACCCATGCCTGGGCCGTGATGTTCGGGGTGTCGCCACCGAAGATCGCCGACGGGATCCCGAACACCACCATGGCCAGCGGCGTCAGCACACCGGCGGCCACCGTGCGTCCGGCCAGGGAGAGCCCCGACAGCTGCCGTCCGCCGACCCACGTGACGACCAGGTACGTGGTGAAAGCCAGCGACACCGAGGCGAACAGCAGCATGCTCTTCATGGGCACCGAGGCGAGCATCGGATGGTTGACGTCGAAGTTGTCGACGTTCCAGGCCCACCACTTCAGCTGTGGCCCCAGGTGGTCGAAGATCTCGTAGAACACCTGGGCGACGAACCCGACGCACACCGCGCCGACGAGCGCGCCGCGGCGGGCGAAGATGCCGAAGGCCCGCACCACCTCGTACGACAGCGCCGTGATGGCCGGATAGAACGCGGCGATGTACAACGGCAGCCGGTCGTACATCAGCTGCACGGTGAACCCGTTGTGGGCGAAGATGAATCCGTAGATCTCGTCGAGCCCGAACCACTCGGGAAAGTACAACGGCGGCTCGGTGATGGCCAGATAGGCCAGGGACGCGAACCACAGGGACAGGTTGATCGGGTCGCCGTCGCGGCGCAGACGCTGGATCGCCAGCACCAGCGCAGCGCTGGCTCCGCCGATGACGACCAGCTCCAGCACGGGCTGGGTCCAGCTGTACAGGTCGGCCGGGTTGCGCACCGACACGACGGGTGCGACGTCGTGACAGCTGAAACCGAGGCTGCGGGTGACGGCCTCGGCCGCCTCGTCGCACGTAATGCTCACGTCAGCACCTTGCGCGGTGTGGAGTAGTCGGTCGCCGGTGGCGCCTGCAGCGGATCGAACCCGAACGGCACCGAGGTGCGGCCCAGCGCCGCCTTGACCTGGTAGCGCGCCAACCCGAACAGCACGCGGGGGTTCTTGAACATCTCACCCAGCGACTCGTCGAGGTTGAAGACCTTCGAGAAGTGCTCGTCGATGACCTCGTCCTCGCGGGCCGCCCCGACGATCATCTGGAACGCCTTTCCGCCGGCGAACGCCATGACCTTCTGCTGCCAGGCCGGCACGGTCTCGGTGCCTTCGCCGCACGCGTAGCCGCGATCGCGTGCCATCGCCATCGACCACGGCACCTTCAGCAGCGCGACCTGCTGCTGGGTGAATCGGCGCGCGAAGCCGGTGTCCAGCGCATCGGTTCGACTCAACGACTGCTCGAGCAGGACCGCCGAGCTGGATGCCGAGCTCATCCCTTGGGCGTAGAAGGGATTGAACGCGCAGACCGAGTCGCCGACGAACACCAGTCCCGCGGGCATCCGGTCGGCTCGGTCGTAGCGTCGCCAGACGTTGCCGGTGGCGCGGGTGAGATGGACCTGCGATATCGGCGTGCTGGCGGCCATCGCCTCACCGAACAGCGGCGTGCGCAATCGGCCCGCCGATTCCGTCAGGTCGTCGGCCGTGCGCGGCATGGGGAGGCCCCAGGAACCCATGCACGCGATGGCACGGTTGCCGTCGATCGGGAAGAAGTTCGCCAGGTAGTAGTGCTCGTCGGGCCGGTTCGGGTCCGCCTCGACCGACGGCATGATGACGATGT
>DATMSF010000023.1:0-8648 GCA_035565535.1 Aeromicrobium sp. | reverse complement strand
TGACCGACGGCCGGTTCTCGGGCGGCACCACCGGTCTGTGCGTGGGCCACGTCGCTCCCGAAGCAGTCGACGGTGGTCCCATCGCGTTCGTCCGCGACGGCGACGTCATCGAGCTCGACATGGCCAACCGGACGCTCGAGGTCGAGATCGCCGAGGGCGAGCTGGCGCGACGCCAGGTCGGCTGGGAGCCGAACCCGCCCAAGTACACGTCGGGCGTGCTGGCCAAGTACCGCAAGCTGGTCAGCTCTGCGGCTCACGGCGCCGTCACGGGCTGACGGTCACCGCCTGATCGCCTTCTTGACCAGCGCCGCAGGGTTGATCAGCCCCGCACCGTACTGGTCGTCACGCCCTCTTGGGCCCAGGTCAGTGGCCGTCGACTGCAGGTACTGCGCGGTCCTCGACGCGGTCCAGGCCGGATTGGCGCGAGTCAGCGCGGCAGCCGCCGAGACGTACGGTGCCGCCATCGACGTGCCGCTGAGCGTGCAGTAGGTGCTCGTGCCGCAGCCCAACCGGTTCGTCCGGGGCGCCAGCGAGAGGATCGATCCACCCGGTGCGACGACGTCGACCCAGGAGCCGACGCTGGAGAACGACGAGCGTGAGCCGTCGGCGTCGATCGACCCGACACCGACGACGCCGGAGTAGGCCGCCGGGTACTGCACAGCAGCGCCGCACAGCAAGATCAGCAGGGCGCACCGCTGCGTCGTCCCGGAGTTGCCGGCGGCGGCCACCACCAGGGCACCCTTCTTCTGGGCGTACGTCACTGCTTGCTGCAGCGCCGGGTCGGACACCGTGCCGGACAGCGACAGGTTGATGACCTTGGCGCCGTGGTCGACCGCCCACACGACTCCGCGGGCCACGTCGTCGGTGGTTCCCGATCCGTTCCGGTCCAGCACCTTGACCGGCATGACCGTGGCTCGTGGGGCCAGACCCGCGATGCCGCTGCGGTTGTTCGCGACCGCCGCGATGATGCCGGCGACGTGCGTACCGTGGCCGTTGTCGTCGTAGGGTGCCGCCGACGGGCGGATCGCGTTGTAGCCGGCGGTGACGTTGCCCTTCAGGTCACGATGGTCCGTGGCCACACCGGTGTCGAGGACGGCCACCGTGACCCGCGTCGTCCTGACCTTGGTGGAGGTCATCTTCGCCGCGCCGCCCTGGGTGTACGTCCAGGCCTCCTCGGCGCGCAAGGAGTTCAGCGCCCACTGCCGGGGACGGTACGTGTCGTTCGACCTCGTGACCGATCCGGCGACACTGACCGGTTGGGCCATCGACACCAGTCGGCCGCTCGAGAGTGCCGCGCGCACCAGTGATCGGGCCTGCCCGAGGGTCGAGACCAAGGTCGTGTCGAAGTGGGGTGTGCCGTCCTGGTCGACCGTGGTGATGACGACCTTCAGCACGCTGCCACTGGTGACGGTTCGCACGATCGCCTCGACGCGGTCGGTCAACGAGTCGTTCGACGCATGCGCGAGCTGCCCGCTCCCGACCGAGACGGTCAGGACGAGCGCCGCGACTACTCGCCAGATCCTGCGCAGGGGCATGAGAGCTCAACTCCTCTGTTCGATCGAACCAACGCGTTCGGGGGGATCGGGGTTACTGGGTCCGGGTGGGTCTCGTGGGCCGCGCGGCGTCCGAGCCATGACAGTGGTGTTCGGCGGTCGCGGGCAGCGGCGCGCTGACAGATCGCTGACAGGCCGTTGTGATGCCGGACAGGGGATACGGACATACTGTCCACGTGCGTGTCCTCGTCCTCGGCTCCCTGGAGGTCGTCGGGACGGCGAACGCAGTACCTCGAGGGGACGTCGCACGGCGGGTCCTGGCCGTCCTGGCGGCGAACGCCAACCGGCCGATCTCGGCGGACCGACTGGCCGACCTGGTGTGGCCCGGCTCGAGCCGTCACGGCGGGAACAGCTTGCAGGCGCACATCTCCCGCTGGCGCAAGGTTCTCGGCGCCGACCGCATCAGCTACGCGCCGGCCGGATACACCCTGACGCTGGGGTCGGGCGAGCTCGACGCGTTCGGCTTCGAGCAGCTGGCCGCCGAGGCGCTGTCGGGGCGTGGGACGACCCACCCGACGTCGGTCGTCGCGGTCTGCGACGCTGCGCTGGACCTGTGGCGCGGGACGGCGTTCGAAGGATTCGAGGATCACGAAGGCGTCGTGGCCCGGCGCTCGGAGCTGGAGCTGCTGCGTTCGGAGGTGGCCTTGGCGCGGCTGGAGCTGTTGTGCGACGCCGGTGACTTCGAGACGGCGCTCGCTGCGGCCGCCGCGGCCGCAGTCGACGAACCGTGGAGCGAGCCGATCCATCGCATCCTGGCACGTGCGCACTACGGCCGCGGCGACCAGGTGGCGGCGCTCGAGGTGCTGACCGATCTGGGCGTCCGCCTGCGCAACGACCTGGGTCTGGACCTGAGCGTGCCCAGCCAGCTGTTGCGCGAGCAGATCCTGCGGCAGGAGCCCGCGCTGGACCCTGTGGCGACGACAAGCGTGCGAACCGCTGTGTCGGCCGAACGGATCAGCGGCCGGCTCGACGAGCTGCCCACAGCAACGCAAGCGGTGCTGCGAGCCGCAGCGGTCGCGGGCACCGACCTCGACACGGCACTGGTGGGCGCGGTCCTGGACATCGGCGGCCCGGCCCTGGCCGATGCGCTCGCTCCTGCACTGCGCGCCGGCATCGTGCTGCGCACGGAGGCCGGGGTGCGCTTCGTCAACCACCAGGTGCACGAGGCGGTGGCCGCGCTGGTCCCGGCCGGTGAGGCGCTCGACCTGCACCGCCGTCTGGGCGAGGGTCTCCTGCGCCGACGCGCACCGGGCGCCTCGAGTCGCGCCGCAGAACACCTGGCAGCGGCAGCGGCCCTCGGTTCGGGCACCGCTCTGCGCGCGACCGAGCTCGACCACGAGCTCGCCTGCCGGGCCCTGGCAGCCGGTCAACCGCGCGAGGCCGCCCACCACGCGCGCCGATCGCTGATCAGCCTGACGCACGTCGCAGGTGAGGACCTGGACCGGATCGACTCCAGCCGGTTGCGGTTGACGCTCGCCCAAGCGCTCCATCGATCCGGTGACCTGCGGTCGGCCCTGGAGCAGTACGCGATGGCGGCCGAGAGCCCCGACGTCACCGACGACGTGCTGATCGAGGCAGCCGACGCCTACGAGGAGTGCTCGTTGCACGCCCGGCGACATCGCACCGGCCCGAGTGATCGCTCCATCCTGCTGCTCGACGCAGCGCTACAGGTCGCCGGCGCCGATGACGCCGGCGCCGTACGCATCGACCTGCTGGCCTCGCAGGCGCAGGCGTTGATGTTCGCCGGTCTGCACGCCCGCGCGGCCCAGCAGGGCGACCGTGCGGTCGCCGAGGCGCGACGGCTGGGCTCCCCGGAGGTGTTGGCTCGCACGCTGCTGCGTCGTCTGGCCGTGCATCGCCCCGACGGGGGTGCCGTCGAGCGGCTCGAACTGGCCCGCGAGGCCGCCGAGCTGAGCCGAGAGGCCGGCGCCGAAGAGCTCGAGCTGGAGGCGTTGTGCGCGTGGGTGCCCGAGCTGATGCGGGTCGATCGCATCGAGCAGGCCGAGGACGTGATCGCCGACGTCGAACGTCTGGCCCTGGCCGAGGCCAATGTCGTGCACCGCTACAAGGTGCCGATGTGGCGTGCGTCGATGGCGCTGCGATCCGGCAGGTATGACGAGGCCGACGTGCTGATCGCCGACTTCGCCGAGCTCGGCCACCGGGACGGCTACGAAGGCACCGATCGCGTCCGCGGCTTCCAGTCCATCCTGGTGGCGCTCGGCCAGGGACGGACCGACCGGGCACGCGACATCCTGGCCGAGTTCGACCACGACCAGGAGTTCGAGCCGTGGCGCGCCGCGCGCCTGGTGGTCGCCGATGCCGGCGACGACGGCGAGACCGTGCGGGACCTGCTGGTGCCCTGGTCGGCGAGGAGGTTCACGCTCTCGCAGCCGTTCGCCGACGTGCAGACGTTCTGCGCCTGCCTGATCGGCGAGGTCGTCGCCCGGCACGGCGACTCGGTCGCGAGGCAACGGCTCGCCGCCGTCGTCGAACCGGGCGTCGGCCAGAACCAGGTGCTCGGCTCGGGTGCGGCGATCCTCGGCGATGCCGCGGACGTCCTGAAGATTCTCGAGTGCTGACGAACGACAGCCACCAATCAGGGGGAAGTGCAGATGACCGACATGCGTCGCAACCTGGCGACGGCCGCGACGGCCTACCGCCGATTCGTCCGCCAAGCACAGGGTGCGGATCGGAGCACGCCGACGCGTCTGGTCGGCTGGACCGTCGGGGACCTGATCGACCACGTCGCCTGGGCGGCGGCGATGGAAGCCGATGCCATACGTGCGGCGGTCGGTTCGCCCGTCCGACCGCAGGCGGCGGGTCTGGCGGCAGCCGTGGCCTCGTTCGAGGACGCCTCGACCCTCGAGATCGCGCCCGATGCGCTGGTCACGGTCCCGGCGGGCAGCGTTCCCGCGGTCTTCGCCGCCGCGCTGTTCGCCTACGAGGCTGCGCTGCACGCGGCCGACCTGGCCCATGCCCTCGGCGCCGACACGGTCTTGAGCGCGGACGAGCTGGCGGCAGCCGAGACCGTCCTGGGACCCTTGCTCGACCTGGTCGCAGAGCGGCTGCCGGCCGAACCCGTCACGATCGACCTGATCGGCTCGGGCCACGACATCCGGCTCAGCGCCGATCCGTCGACCGGCACCTGGACCCGGTCCGTGCCCGTCGCGACGGAACCGGCGACGACGACGATCACCGGCAGCAGGGAGCAGATCGTGTTGTTCGTCAGCGGTCGGATCGGGGCCGAGGCGCTCCAGGTCACCGGTGTCGGCGAGCACGCCGAGCGGTTCAAGACGTACTTCCCCGGCCCCTGACCGACGCCGGGCACGATGGGGGAGAATCAGGTGGTGCCCGACTTCACCCCAGAGCAGCTGCAGACGGCGCTCGACGTGCTCGCCGAGGCGCAGTACCTGCCCGAGGACGACGAGGCGTACGTCGCGTTGCGGCGGGCGTGCGGCAAGTTCTACAAGGACGTCAAGAAACAACGTCGGCGCGCCAAGCGCGACGCCATCGCGGCAGCGGACCGCGCGGTCATCGAGGCCACCGCGACAGGGTCCGCGAGCCGGATCGACGACGAGACCGCGGGACTGCCGTTGACGTCGACGGCCCGCGGAGCGTCGGCAGGCACGCTGCTGGTGCCCCGTGGGTGCTACATCTGCAAGAACAAGTACACCGTCGTCGACGCCTTCTACCACCAGCTGTGTCCGTCGTGTGCAGCGCGCAGTCACGCCAAGCGAGACGCCCGCACCGACCTGACGGGTCGGCGTGCCCTGCTCACCGGCGGCCGGGCCAAGATCGGCATGTACATCGCGCTGCGGTTGCTGCGCGACGGCGCGCACACCACCATCACGACACGGTTCCCCAAGGACGCCGTGCGGCGGTTCCGGCAGATGCCCGACGCCGACGACTGGATGCATCGCCTCAAGATCGTGGGGATCGACCTGCGCGACCCGGCCCAGGTCGTCGCGCTGGCCGACGACGTCGCTGCAGCCGGCCCGCTCGACATCTTGATCAACAACGCCGCTCAGACGGTCAAGCGCACGCCGGGCGCCTACTCGGCGATCGCCGAGGCCGAGCAGGCGCCGCTGGAGCGCGGGCCGATGCCCGAGCTGGTGACCTTCGGCCACACCAGCGACCTGCATCCGTCGGCGCTGGTCGGCTCCGTCGAGTCACATCCGGCGCTGGCCGGCGACAGCGAGACGGCGCTGCGCATCGATGCGGCGACCGCGGCCGAGCACGTCACGTCACAGGCACTCGAGGCCGGGTCCGCCGACCTGTCGCGGATCGATGCCGGAGGTCTGGTGCCGGACCAGGTCTCGACCAACAGCTGGGTGCAGACGATCGGCGAGGTCGACGCACTGGAGCTGCTCGAGGTCCAGCTGTGCAACCAGACGGCACCGTTCATCCTGATCAGCCGCCTGCGCCCGTCGATGGCCGCCTCCACCGCCCGCCGTACGTACGTCGTCAACGTGTCGGCCATGGAGGGACAGTTCGCCCGGCAGTACAAGGGCCCCGGCCATCCCCACACGAACATGAGCAAGGCGGCGCTCAACATGCTCACGCGGACCAGCGCCGCGGAGATGTTCGAGTCCGACCAGATCCTGATGACCGCGGTCGACACCGGCTGGATCACCGACGAGAGGCCGCACACCACGAAGGTGCGACTGGCCGAGGAAGGGTTCAAGGCGCCGCTGGACCTGGTCGACGGAGCGGCACGCGTCTACGACCCGATCGTGCGCGGCGAAGCAGGGGAGGATCTCTACGGCGTGTTCCTCAAGGACTACGAACCGTCGGCGTGGTGAGGTCTGATGAGGACGAGGAGACGGCGACGACGCGAGCACGGGGTCGTCGTGCCGTGCAGTCGGGTGATGCCGGTCACGTCCAGACTCTGGTACGACTCGTCTCAGAACTTGACCACGCCGTCTCGGCGGGGGAGACTGGCGATGTGCATGAACTGCTCGTCGTACTCGTATGACGCGACCGGCCTGACCCCAGGCCCGCGCGTCGCTCCTCGCTCGCCGTCACGGCTGCGGGGTTTTTTTGTGCGACCAGCCGGGTCCACCATGAACACCAGCACCACCAACCTCTAGACCGTTTCGAACAGGACCGACCATGACCACCGAACCCGCCAACACAGGGATCTCCAGCGACGCGACCTTGACGGGTGCGCAGAGTCTGGTGCGAGCGCTCGAGCAGGCCGGCGTCGAGGTCATCTTCGGCATCCCCGGTGGCGCGATCCTGCCTGCCTACGACCCGCTGTTCGACTCCTCGATCCGTCACATCCTGGTGCGCCACGAGCAGGGCGCGGGGCACGCCGCCCAGGGATACGCCATGGTGACCGGTCGCGTCGGCGTCTGCATGGCGACCTCGGGGCCCGGTGCCACCAACCTGGTGACCGCGATCGCCGATGCCTACATGGACTCGGTGCCGATCGTCGCGATCACCGGCCAGGTCTCCAGCGCCGTCATCGGATCGGATGCGTTCCAGGAAGCCGACATCCGCGGCATCACGCTGCCGATCACCAAGCACAGCTACCTGGTCACCGATCCGACCGAGATCCCCCGGGTCATCGCCGAGGCGTTCCACATCGCCTCGACGGGTCGTCCGGGCCCTGTTCTGGTCGACATCGCCAAGGACGCGTTGGTCAACACGACCGAGTACCACTGGCCCCACGAGCTGGCGCTGCCCGGCTACCGACCCACGACCAAGCCGCACGGCAAGCAGGTGCGCGAGGCTGCCCGGCTGATCGCGGCGTCGCAGCGTCCCGTGCTGTACGTCGGCGGAGGCGTCATCAAGGCCGACGCGGCCGACGAGCTGCGACAGCTGGCCGACCTGACCGGTATCCCGGTCGTCACGACGCTGATGGCGCGAGGCGCGTTCCCCGACTCGCACGAGCTGCACTTGGGCATGCCCGGGATGCACGGCACCGTCGCCGCCGTGGCTGCGCTGCAGAAGAGCGACCTGCTGATCTCGCTGGGTGCCCGCTTCGACGACCGCGTCACGGGCCAGCTCGCATCATTTGCTCCCGAGGCCAAGGTCATCCACGCCGACATCGACCCGGCCGAGATCTCGAAGAACCGGACCGCCGACGTGCCGATCGTCGGTGACTGCCGCGAGGTCATCACCGACCTGATCGCGACGTTGGTCAAGCAGGCCGACGAGGACGACCTGACGCTGGACTTCACGCCGTGGAAGAACCAGGTGCTGGGTCTGAAGGCCAAGTTCCCGGTCAGCTACGACAAGCCCGCCGAGGGCCTGGCCCCCCAGACCGTGATCGAGCGCATCAGCCAGATCGCCGGGCCCGAGGCCACGTACGTCGCCGGTGTCGGCCAGCACCAGATGTGGGCGACCCACTACGTCGACTTCGAGCGTCCCCGCCAGTGGCTGAACTCCGGCGGGGCCGGCACGATGGGCTACGCCGTCCCGGCCGCCATGGGTGCGCAGGTCGGTCTGCCCGGTCAGGTCGTCTGGACGATCGACGGCGACGGCTGCTTCCAGATGACCAACCAGGAGCTGGCCACGTGTGCGATCGAGGGCATCCCGATCAAGGTCGCCGTCATCAACAACAGCTCGTTGGGCATGGTCCGTCAGTGGCAGACCCTGCTGTACGACGAGCGGTACTCCAACACCGACCTGAACACCGGTCCTGAGTCGATCGGCGCCCTGCGCATCCCCGACTTCGTCAAGCTGGCCGAGGCGTACGGCTGCGTCGGCCTGCGCTGCGAGACCGAGGCCGACCTCGACGCCACGATCGAGAAGGCGATGGCGATCAACGATCGCCCGGTCGTGATCGACTTCGTGGTCGAGCGCGACGCGATGGTGTGGCCGATGATCCACGGCGGTGCCAGCAACGACGACATCCAGATCGCGCGAGATCTGGCTCCGGACTGGGATGAGGAGGAACTGTGACCACACAGCACACCCTGAGCGTTCTGGTCGAGAACACCCCCGGTGTCTTGGCCCGCGTCTCGAGCCTGTTCATGCGCCGCGGGTTCAACATCGAGTCGCTGGCGGTGGGCCCGACCGAGATCCCCGAGATCTCGCGCATGACGATCGTGGTCAACGTCGACGACCTGCCGCTGGAGCAGGTCACCA
>DATMSF010000022.1:0-4386 GCA_035565535.1 Aeromicrobium sp. | reverse complement strand
CACTGGACTTCGACGGCACCTTGGCGCACATCGTCGACGACCCGACCGAGGCATTCGCCCACGCCGACTCCGTCGCAGCGCTGGGTCGACTCGGCCGGGCGTTGGGTGCCATCACGATCATCACAGGTCGACCGATCCGTCAGGCGCTCGAGCTCGGCGGGTTCGCCGACGTGCCCGGCCTGGAGCAATTGACGATCCACGGGCAGTACGGGGCCGAGTTCTGGGACGCCTCGGCCGGCCGATCTGGCGAGACGGACCGTCCGGTGCAGATCGAGCGACTCGCCGACCGGTTGCCCGACGTGCTGGAACAGGCGGGCGCTTCTGCTGCGCGGGTGGAGGACAAGATCCTGGCGATCGCGGTGCACACGCGTGCGTTGTCCGCCGAGGTCACCGACCGACTCGAGCAGCCGCTGCGAGATCTCGCCGAAGACCTCGGGTTGGCCGTCGAACCAGGGCGACAAGTCGTCGAGCTGCGCATGCCGAGCAGCGACAAGGGCGAGGCCCTGCGGCGCGCCGTCGCCGAGGTCGGAGCCCGGACCGTGGTGTTCGCGGGCGATGACCTGGGCGACCTGCCCGCGTTCGACGCGGTCGACGACCTGCGCAGGGACGGCCTGCGCGGTCTGCTGGTCTGCTCGGCGTCGGAGGAGCAGGACGCTCTCGTCGCCAGAGCCGACGTGGTCCTCGACGGTCCCGATGCCGTGGCGGCGTGGTTGACCAACTGGGCGGACCGGCTGGGGGCCTGATCCGTGGCTGTGCCGTGGACGCAGGTTCGCGCCGTCGTCAACTGGCTCAACCTGAGCACGATCCTGGGACTGGCGATCGCGCGCACGGGGGGAGCGACCGTGCGACGACACGGCCGAGGCACGTGGCTGGCTACGGACTATCGCTACCGCTTCCCGATGGCCTCGGCGTTCACGGTCGGCAGCGTGATCATCAGCCGCCACGACGGGATGTACCTGGAGGCGCGTCCCGCGCTGTTGCGGCACGAGGATCGGCACTGCACGCAGTACGCGTTCTGCCTGGGACCGGTCATGGTGCTGCTGTACGTCGTGTCGATGGGGGCCTCGTGGCTGCTGTCCGGGGACCACGCCTCGTACAACCCGTTCGAGCGTCTGGCGAACCTGTCGGACGGCGGTTACCGGAAGGTGCGCCTGCGGTTCAGCCGCCGTGTCCAGTGATCGGACGGTGACGTCTCACGATGCGGACCGACTGGACACATCGTGAGACAGGCTTCTACGCTGGTGCCCTCTCATCAAGAGGGGCAGAGGGACCGGCCCGATGAAGCCCCAGCAACCAGTCGTCCAGACGACCAGGTGCTAAGTCCGGCCCGGACGATCGTCGTCACGGGACAGATGACAGGAGTCACGATGACCCTCACCGCCGAGCCCACGACCCAGCTCCGCGGAGGCGCCTTCGGCCGGGCCACCGAGCTGGTCTGCCGCGAGTGCGGCGCCACCCGCGACCTCGGCCCGCACTACGCCTGCCAGGAGTGTTTCGGCCCGCTGGAGATCGGCTACGACTTCGGTACCGTCACGCGCGAGCAGATCGAGGCGGGCCCGTCCAACATCTGGCGGTACAAGGCGTTGCTCCCGGTTCCCGACGACATCGAGGACAGCCCCAACCTCGAGCCGGGATTCACCCGCCTGCTCGACGCGCGCAACCTCGCCGGCGAGCTCGGTCTGCGAAAGCTGTGGGTCAAGGACGACAGCACCAACCCCACGAACTCGTTCAAGGACCGCGTCGTCGCGTGCGCCCTCAGTGCTGCCCGCGAGCTGGGCAGCAAGGTCTTCGCGTGCCCCTCGACCGGCAACCTGGCCAATGCCGTGGCTGCCGCAGGGGCGCGGGCCGGCATCCCGACCGTCGTGTTCATCCCCAGCAACCTCGAGGCACCCAAGCAGGTCAACTCGGCGGTGTTCACCGACAAGCTGATCGCGGTCGACGGCAACTACGACGACGTCAACAAGCTCGCCAGCGAGATCGCCGGTGAGCAGGACGGCTGGGCGTTCGTGAACGTCAACGTCCGTCCCTTCTACGCCGAGGGCTCCAAGACGCTCGGCTACGAGATCGCCGAGCAGCTGGGCTGGCGCCTGCCCGATCAGATCGTCATCCCCGTGGCATCCGGTTCGCAGCTGACCAAGGTGCACAAGGCGTTCGGGGAGCTGATCGAGCTCGGGCTCGTCGAGGACAAGCCCTACCGCGTCTTCGGTGCTCAGGCGGCGGGCTGCAACCCGGTGGCGACCGCCTTCAAGGCCGGTGTCGACGCGATTCGTCCGGTCAAGCCCGACACCATCGCCAAGTCGCTGGCCATCGGCAACCCGGCCGACGGCATCTACGTCCTCGACATCACGCGTCAGACCGGTGGCGCGGTCGAGGAGGTCACCGACGACCAGATCCAGGAGGCGATCGTGCTGCTCGCCCGGACGGAGGGCATCTTCACCGAGACCGCGGGAGGGACGACGGTCGCGGTGCTGAAGAAGCTGGTCGAGACCGGCCTGCTCGACCCCGATCTGGAGACCGTCGTCATCAACACCGGCCACGGCCTGAAGACGCTCGATGCGGTGTCCGGCACCGTCGGGCCGTTCGCGACCATCGCCCCCACCTACGACGCGTTCAGCGCCGCCCGAATCGCCTGAGCCCAAGGAGCATCATGAGTGTCAACGTCCGGATCCCCACGATCTTGCGCCCCTACACGCAGGACCGGTCACAGGTCGAGGCCGAGGGCGCGACCCTCGTCGAGGTGATCGACTCGCTGGAGGCCAGCTATCCCGGAATCAGGGCTCGCATCATCGACGACAACGGGGCGCTGCGCCGGTTCGTCAACGTCTACGTCGCCGAGGAGGACGTCCGGTTCGCCGAGGGTCTGGACACCGCTACTCCCGACGGCACCCAGATCTCCATCATCCCCGCGGTTGCCGGAGGCTGCTGACCCGCATACTGTCAGCACAGACGGACATGGCGGGTGTTCGTCGGCACGAGTCAGGTGGGAGTTGGTCGCCATGGCGCAGGGGACCGTCAAGTGGTTCAACGCCGACAAGGGCTATGGCTTCATCGAGGTGGAGGGTCAGAGTGACGACGTCTTCGTCCACTGGTCCAAGATCGCCTCGGCCGGTTACAAGACCCTCGAGGACGGGCAGACCGTGACGTGCGAGGTCGTCTCGGGGCCCAAGGGGCTCGAGGCGCACGAAGTCGTCGGTTCGTGACGTCGCACACGATCGCTATCTGACACTTGCCATGTCACATGGTCGCTGACCATACTCACGGTATGTCGAACTTCATCGCTGCCGATCCGCCGCCCGTCGGCGGAGCAGCCCTGGACCAAGTCATCGGCCTGAGCGCGGCTGCCGGAGTCGTCACGGTGATCTTGATGTGGATCGCGTGGGCTCACCGCACGCACCGCATCGAGTGGTTCCAGAAGCTCGGCGACACGCTCAGCGAACGCTTCGGCACTCCCGGGTGGAACATCATCCCGACGCTGTTCGTGGCGAGCTCGCTGATCGTGGCCCTGCTGGGCTTCTTGTGGGACGTCAGCCTGCACGCCGGCCGCGGCCGCGACGAGGGGCCGCTGGCCAACCCGGCCCACTACCTGATCCTGTACGGCCTGTTCGCCTTGTTCGTCGCCGGCATGTCCGCCGTGGTGTTCCCGCGCGACGGGCACAAGCCCGGCATCGCGTCGGTGCGCATCACGCGTCACTGGTACGCGCCGGTCAGCGGCATCTTCATCGCCGCGTGCGGGCTGTACGCCCTCATCGGGTTCCCGCTCGACGACGTCTGGCACCGGTTGTTCGGTCAGGACGTGACGTTGTGGGGCCCGACGCACCTGATGCTGATCGGCGGAGCGGGGTTGTCGACGGCCGGCATCATCATGCTGCACCGCGAGGCCGACTACGCGGCGGAGGCCAAGGGCGTGGCCAAGCCCGGCTGGATCGACCCGGTCATGTTGTCGATGGCCTTCGGCGGCTTGCTGATCGGTCTGTCGGTGTTCCAGGCCGAGTTCGACTTCGGCATCGCCCAGTTCCGGTTCGTCTTCGAGCCGATGATGATCGCGATCGCGGCGGGCATCGCGCTGGTGGCGGCCCGCCTCTACGTCGGTCCCGGTGCCGCCATCGCCGCCGCGATCTTCTTCCTGCTGGTCCGCGGCATCGTCGCTTTCCTGATCACCGACTTCTTCGGCGAGGCCGAGAATGTCTTCCCGCTCTACCTGGGCAGCGCCGTCCTGATCGAGCTGCTGGCCTTGTCGAAGCTGAAGGACAAGCCGCTGTGGTTCGGCGCCGTCGGTGGCCTCGTGATCGCCACGGCGGGGTCGGTCACCGAGCTGCTCTGGGCCGAGCGCGTCTTCCAGTTCCCCTGGGCCCAGGACATGTGGCTCGAGGGTCTGGCCATGACGGT
>DATMSF010000021.1:0-1751 GCA_035565535.1 Aeromicrobium sp. | reverse complement strand
GATTCGCGCCGTTGCTGCCAGCATGGTGGAAGCCGGCCTGGACGGAGCACTCGTGGCGATCTCGAGCGTCAACGGCCGGATCGCCGACCCGGGTCAGGTCGCGTACTCGAGCACCAAGGCGGCTCTCTACCATCTGTGCCGGGTTGCGGCACTCGACCTCGGTCGGTACGGCATCCGCGTGAACGGTATCGGCCCCGGCCCCACCTCGACGCCCATGTTGCGCACCTTGGTCGAGACCGAAGGATACGTCGACGAGGTCAAGTCGGTCACCCCGCTCGGACGGCTCGGCACTCCTGAGCTGGTCGCCCAGTCCGTGGCGAACGTGATCGCGTCGGACTGGATCACCGGCCAGGAGATCATGGTCGACGGCGGATCGTCGCTCGCGACCGCACGAGGCGCCAAGCGGATCGCCAAGATGATCGAGATGGAACGACCCCGGTAGCACCAAGCCCAGGATCGGTACACACGAGAGTCAGGAAAGGGTCATCTGATGGTTGCGGGTTCCTATCGAGGGTTCGACGTCGAGGTCGACGACGCGGGCGTGGCACTGTTCCGCTTCGGTCACCCCGAACGACTCAACGCGATGAGTTTCGGCACGCGTCGAGACTTGATCGAGTGCATCATGCTGGCGCAGGTCGACGACTCGGTGCGAGTCATGGTTTTCACGGGTGACGAGCGATCGTTCTGCGCCGGCGCGTACCTCCCGCCGGACTACGAGGACGCCCAGTCGCTGGGTGGATCGTTCGACGACGTCCCCGCACGCGTCTCCGGTGTCCCAGCGTCGGCCCACGTCCCGGTCAACCTCCAGAACCGACTACGGGTCTTCGCGCAGGAGCTCGTGAGGACGGTGCGGCGTTCCGACAAGCTGACGATCGCCGCCGTCGATGGGTACGCCATCCAGATCGGATTCTCCCTGGCACTGGCGTGCGACTACGCCGTCGCCGGGCCCACAGCCAAGATGGGCAGTGCCACGCTGCGGATGGGGTACATGCCTGACGAGGGCGGCCACTGGCTGCTGGTCGAGCACCTCGGGGTCAAGCGCGCACTCGACTTCATGCTGCGCAGCCGGATCGTGGACGCCGACGAGGCCCTCAGGCTCGGGCTGGTGTCCGAGGTCGCCGAGGCCGGACAGACCGTCGAGAGGGCGATGGAGATCGCCCACGAGCTCGCCCGCGGCCCGCAGGTGGCCATGCGGCTGCTCAAGCGGTCGACCTACGCCGCGGCTCAGCTGTCCTTCGACGCAGCCGGTGAGGACATCGCGCTGCGGACGGCGCTCTCGGACTTTCATGCGGACACCGACGAGGGCCACAAGGCCTGGCGCCAGAAGCGCGAGGCGCACTTCAACGCATGGCTCGAACCGACGTAGTGCCAGGCGCAGCAGCAACGTCGCGGTGATCGGACCCGCGACTGACACGGTGGAAGGGACGTCGTCCGGTGGCTCACTGGCCGGAGTGGGCGTCCCCTCCCGGCCGGCGGACGCAGTGACCGCGGATCGTCCCCTTGTCGGAGTCGAACCACCCCCGTGACTCGGCATATCCGATCATGGCCTCGAGGTCGTCGTCCCACGAGTCGTCCACCCGGCCGGCAGCGAGCTCGCGGACCAGTGCGACGGGCACCCAGAGATGCTCCTCGAGCGTCAGCGGATGGTCGCCGTGGCGCACGGGCGGTGTCGCCGGCAGCCCCCGGAGAACAACCTGGAAGCTCCGGGTGTTCGTGGGCTCGAGAAGCTCGAACGTCGGCTCCGCCGCGAA
>DATMSF010000020.1:0-3662 GCA_035565535.1 Aeromicrobium sp. | reverse complement strand
AGCTGGGACACCGCCCCCGCCAATGCACGCACGTCCTGACCGACCGACTGCACCAAGCTCATCGCCGCCTCGGCGTCGATACTCAGACCGAGAGAGCGCACCTCGCGCTGCACCCATTCGGCGTGGCCTCGCTCGTACTTGGGTTGCTCGACCTTGGCCTCGGTGACGGCCGGCAGCTTGCGCAGCTTGTCCAGCAGACCCTTGCCCTTGGTCCCGCCGGAATGGACCAGGATCACCGCGACGTCGGCCGACGTCGCCTCGGCGTACGCCAACAGCTCGGCCTGTGCGTGCTCGGGCATGTCCTGAAGGTCGGTCAGCACGACCGCGGTCGCGTCGCTGAACAGCGACGCGCTCGTCAGGCCCAGCAGCTCGCCGGCCTGCAGTCCCGCAGCCGTGGACTCGGTGACCTGGCAGTCCGGCTGAGCTGCCTGCACGGCTGCCATCGCGCGCTTGCGCAGGCGTTCGGCTTCGAACTCGGCGTTACCGGTGATCAACAGCACCTGGCCGAACGGGGACGACACACCGATCAGCCTATCCGGCCCGAACCGTCAGCGTGGACGAACCGTCCGGCAGTCGGCTGACGGCGATACGGTCGGCGACGCGCTGCTTGAGATCTTCGACGTGGCTGACCAGGCCGACCGTCCGGCCGCCGCGTGCGAGCGTGCTGATCTGGTTCATCACGCCGTCGAGCGTCTCGGCGTCGAGCGCGCCGAATCCCTCGTCGACGAACAAGGTGCCCAGGTGCACTCCCCCGGACTCGGCCGTCACGACGTCGGCCAGCCCCAGCGCCAGACACAACGAGACGTAGAACGTCTCGCCACCGGACAGCGTGCGAGGTTCGCGTTCGCGACCGGTCTCGGCGTCGATGACCGACAGCGCGAGACCCGTTCGACGACCTGCGGCACTTCGTTCGCGCCGATCGCTGACCTGCAGCTGGTAGCGCCCGTCCGACATCGGAGCCAGTCGGGCGTTCGCAGCGTCGACCACGTCGGCGAACCGTCGCAACAAGACATAGGTGCCGAGCGTGAGTCGCTTCAGATTCTGCGGCGACGTACCGTCCGCGAGACCGGCGAGCCGTGTGACGGCCCTGGCGTCGACGTCGGCATCGTCGAGAGCCTGTTCGGCCTTGCGTAGCGAGTCGAGTGCCTGGGTGATCTGCTCGAGTCGTCGGCGTGCCACGTTGTGCAGGCCCACGGCCGCTTCGAGGGCGTCGACCGCCGCTGTCCGCCGTGCCCGGACGTCGTCCAGATCCGGCGGGTCCTCGTCTCCGGTCAACGCTGCGACGTCGGGCTCTGCGAGGCCTTCGGCGATCTTGGCGGCCTCGGCCAGGTGGGCATCGACCACCCCCTGCAGTCCCTCCAGCTCCACCGGCTGCAGGGCCGCCGACGTGACGTCGTCCGCACTGCTGAACTCGTGCACGGTGAGCGCCTCGACGAGGGCTGTGCGCGCCTGGTCGAGCCGCTCACGTGCATGGGCCGTCGCCACCAGTGCCGCGCTGATCCGCCGAACGGCCTCACGACGGCGCTCCAGGTCGGCGGCGACCTCGGCCAAGGAGACGCCGTCGGTGCGCGCCTGCTCGACGCGTTCGCGATCTGTTGCGATCGCCGCGTCCAGCGCAGCGAGTCGCTCGGCGAGCGCAGCAGCGCGCTCGGCCAGGTCGCGACGCAGCTGGTCGTCGGCCGCTGCCTCGGCATCGAGAGCCTGCAGCTCGGATCGGATCTGGTGCTCCTGGTCGGCCAGGTCGCTGAGTCGGTCGACTCGTTCGACCGCGGCCAGATGCGCTGCCTTCGCCTGCTCGATCGTGGTGTCACCGCACTGGCCTCGCCAAAACGCGATCTGCTGGTTGTCGACGTCGAGTGCGGCACGTGCCTCGGTCAGGGCGGCAGTGACCTGCTGGACGCGTGTCTCGGCGCGCTCGACGGCTTCGGCCTCGGGATGATCGACGCTGCGGGCCGCCGGTCGCGGGTGCGAGTCGGACCCGCAGACGACGCACGCCTCACCGACGACCAGCTGCTCGGCAAGCTCACCGGCGATACCGCGAATGCGCGCCAGCTGCAGCTCGGCACGCACGTGCTCGGCCGTGGTGGCGTCGCCGGCCAGGCTCTTGACCAGCTCGCGTGAGCGCTCGACCTTGACGGTCAGCTCGGCAACGGCACGAGCCGCCTCGAGCCGTTGCTGCGCAGTCGCCACGGCGGTCTCCAGGACACCTCGTTCGGCCAGCTGCTCGGCCACGGACTGCGCCTGCTCGGTCAGCTCGGCGCGGCGCAGCGGGCGGGCGGCGCGACGGCTGTCCACCTCGTCGGCTCGGCGGACGAGCTCATCGTGCTCCCGGACCAACGCCGCCCGCTCCCCGGCGCGCACCTCGAGGTCACGTTCGACGACCATGAGCTCGGTGATGCGCTCCAGGCGTGCCGAGACGTCGTCGACGTACCGGTCGCCGGCGGCCCGATCGAGCGATGCGGTGTCGACGTCGTCCGGTGCCTGGGCCAGAGCGGCGCGCTGGTCCTCATCGGCTCGCTCAAGCGCCAGAGCAGCACTGCGTTCTGCGCGGACGCAGGGCAGCACCTGCAGAGCCCGCCGGGCCGTGGTCACCTGCTCGGCCACCCGATCGACCTCCGCCTGGCGCTCAGCATGCACCTGGGCGCGCCGCCTCAGTGCAGCGTGCCGTGCGATCGCCCCGTGCAACGACTCGGCAGCTCGCAGGTCCTGCTCGGCCAGGTCGCGGGCGAGACGTGCTTCGTCGACCTGCGCGGACCGGGTCCGCTCGGCCTCGGTCGCTTCGTGCAGCACCGCACGGGGGTCGAACGGCTCGTCGTCGGACAGGTCGGCGACGCGCCGGAGCACCGACGACGCGGACGCCACGGCGGTGCGAGCGGTCTCGGTGCGGGCTGCTGCCGCCTTCCGGCGATCGATCAGCTCCTGGGTGATGCGTTCGTACAGGTCGGTCCGGAAGATCGTCTGGAGCAGCTTCTTGCGCTCCTCACCGGAGGCCTGGAGGAACGTCGCGAACTCTCCCTGCGGCAGCACGACGGTCTGCAGGAACTGATCGCGTCGCAGACCCAGCATGCGGGTGATCTCGTCACCGGCCTCCTGTGCCCGCGTCGAGACCGTGACGCCCTCGTCGGGTCGGTCGACGTCGGTCAGTCGAGTCAGCACGACGCTCTCGTTGACGGTCCTGGTTCCTGCTCCCCGCTTCTTGGGACGCTCGAACGAGGGGGTGCGCCGCACGCGGTACAGGCCCGACTCGACCTCGAAGATCAGGTCGACGAACGGCTCGACGCCGGCAGCAGCGTGATGGGAGTACAACCGCTGCTTGCTCGAGCCGGACCCTGCCAGCTGCCCGTACAGCGCGAACACGATCGCGTCGATGATGGTGGACTTGCCCGCGCCTGTGGGCCCTTCGAGCAGGAAGAGCCCGGAGCGCCCCAACGCCTCGAAGTCCACGTGGTGCTCGCCGGCGAACGGCCCGATGGCCCGCAGGGACAGCGAATAGAGCTTCACGCACCCACCTCGGCGGCCCGGACGCACGCACAGACGTCGTCGAGCAGGGCGAGCTCGGTCTCGTCGGGATCCTCGTTCGACACGTACGTCACGAACTGCGACGTCACCGCGGCCGGCGACAACGCCTCGGTGACGACGGGCATGCGGTGCGCCTGGGGGGC
>DATMSF010000019.1:0-8720 GCA_035565535.1 Aeromicrobium sp. | reverse complement strand
CGAAGACGCTGGTGTGGGAGCTGGCCCGGTGGCGCAACGCCCACGCCGTCGAGCGAGGTGAGAGGCCGCCCATCCCGGAGAACACGATCAGCAAACCCCCGTCGGCAGAGCTGCGCCCCGGTCAGCTCGACACCGATTCGCTGCCGCCGTACGAGGTCCTCGACGCGATCCTCGACGCCTACGTCGAGCGCGATCTGGGGTCGGCCGACGTCATCGCCGAGGGGTTCGATCCGGCGCTCGTCGAGCGGGTCATCACCCTGGTCGACCGCGCCGAGTACAAGCGGCGCCAGTACCCGCCCGGACCCAAGATCAGCCGACGCAACTTCGGTCGCGACCGTCGCGTTCCCATCACCAACGCCTGGCGCGAGCACCTGTGATGCACTCCCGAGCCGGGACGTGATGACTGTCACGGTTCGACGACGGCGGTCTTGTGACAGGCTTGAGATGTCCGTGGACTCCATCAGGGAGCTGCGAGATGTACAAGGAGTGATCCGCGATGGCTGAAGAAGTCGCGCCCTACGGGAACGCCCCCGAGGTCAAGAAGGTCCGCACCCACCACCTCCAGCAGTGGAAGGCCGAGGGCCGCAAGTGGGTCATGCTGACCACCTACGACCAGTACTCGGCGGCCACGTTCGACGAAGCCGGTATCCCCGTGCTGTTCATCGGCGACTCGGCCGCCAACAACGTGTTCGGCTACCAGACGTCGCTGCCCGTGACGGTCGACGAGCTGTTGCCGCTGGTCAAGGCCGTGACCCGCTCGACCAAGCGCGCCCTGGTCGTCGCCGACCTCCCGTTCGGGTCGTACCAGCGGTCTCCCGAGCAGGCCTACGACACCGCCGTGCGGTTCATGAAGGAAGGGCTGGCCGAGGTCGTCAAGCTCGAGGGCGGCGCCGAGATGGCTCCGCAGATCGAGCTGTTGACGAAGGGGGCCGTTCCGGTCATGGCCCACATCGGCTTCACCCCGCAGTCCGAGCACAGCCTGGGCGGGTACCGGGTCCAGGGACGTGGGGACGCTGCCCAGAAGCTGATGGAGGACGCGTTGGCCGTCCAGGAAGCCGGCGCCATGTCGGTCGTCATGGAGATGGTCCCGGCCCCCATCGCGGCGGAGATCACCGCGAAGCTGCACATCCCGACCATCGGGATCGGTGCAGGTCCGGACTGCGACGCCCAGGTGCTGGTCTGGCAGGACATGCTCGGTCTGCGCACCGGCAAGGCGCCGCGGTTCGTCAAGCGCTACGCCGATCTGCATGGCATCATGCTCGACGCCGCCAAGCAGTTCGCCGACGAGGTGGAGACCGGCGTGTTCCCAGCACCGGAGCACACCTTCGACTCCTGATCAGGAGACGCTCCAGCCCCACCACTGCGCGCCCACGACCACCGTCAGTGCCCACACCCCGGCGCCGCCGAGCGGCACCCACACGCAACGGACGGGATACTCGGTGGCCCAGCGCCTGATCAGCCAGGTCTGCGGGACCAGGTAGGCCAACAGCACGACCATCCCCCACCACGGGGCGTACAGCACGCTGGAGATCGTCAGCCACAGGTTGACGAACAGACCGACGACGCCGATCCACGGACCCGACTGGTGCAGGTTGAGCCGTCGCTTCCCGCGGCGGCGACGCTCACGGGCGTTGCTCACTCCCCAGTATCCGAGGGTCTGGCGTCCGAGGGGCCAGTGTCCGAGGTGTCCGTCGGCGCGTCGTCGTTCCAGTCCGGATCGTTGTCCCATGCCTTGGTGCGCTCGGCGGCGATCTCCAGCGCGCGCGCGGCCTGTTCGGGCGAGTCGTAGGGGCCCAGCCGGTCCTGCGCGCGGCACCCCTCCTCGCCCTCGACCGCGTTGTGCTTGGTGCAGTAGTACCACTTCTGGTCAGTCATCGACGTCTCCGTCCTGCTCCGAGTCGCTTCCGGCGTGCTCCATCAGGTAGCCGACGAGAATGCCTGCCGCGACACCGACGGCTGCCCCGTTCTTGAATCCCGCCTCGAGCCACACCGCGAGGAAGCCGGCGATCAGCAGTCCCAGGACCATCGTCGTGGCGTACCGCAGGATCGGGTCGACCCCGTCTCGCTCCCGCTCGGCCTGCTCGCTCATGCCCACCACCTTAGAGGAACCTCTGTTTGGTTTGAGGCGACCACTTGCTCGCTGCGACCCGCACCGCTGCCGGAACGTGAGCGTCGGATGAAGCAGGTGAGGGCAGTGCCGGTTGAGAATCTGAATTCGCCGGCGCAAATACTCACCGTTTCGGCGTTTCATCGCACTGGCTATTTGCTGAAAGCGGTGCACCTCTTCGCTTGTGCGAAGATCCAACGACTGCGTGGTTGCGTCCGCCTTGCGCCTGAAGCGAGATCGCGTCGAAACTGCTCTGGGCCATTGAGCGAATCTTGGACTCCTGGTCGCTCAGCTCGGCCTTGCCGAGCTGGTACTGAACTAGCGGCCGGGCACATCTGCCAAGTCACTCTGGACGCGTCAGGACATCCAAGAACTCGCTGTTGACGAAAAGCAGGTCCCTGCCGAACTTCGCATCACTGAGCATGCCGGCATCGACAAGTGCGTGGAGCCATGAGGACGCTGTCTGCCGGGATACGCCGCACCGCTCCGCCACGGTGTTGATGCGGCAGTACGGCTGCGCGAAGAGTACGTCGAGGAACTGCGCGTCGCGACCGCCCGGCGTCGCCGAGCGGGCTCGCTCGGCAATTTCCTGCTGGCATGTTCGGATTGCGTCGATCTTGCGCGTGGTTGAGATCGCAGCCTCGCGAACCACGTCAAGCATGTACAGGATCCATTCGATCCAGGCGCCCTGGGCTGTCACCGCCCGCAGAAGGCGGTAGTAGTCGTTTTTCCGCCCGATGATCGCCCGCGACAGGTAGATGACCGGATCGTGCAGCAGCCCTGCCTCGATGAGCATCAGGATGTTGATTGCACGACCGGTACGGCCGTTGCCGTCATGGAACGGGTGGATGGCTTCGAACTGGTAGTGGGCAACGGCCATGCGGACCAATGGATCAAGGTCGTCATCAGCCTGGATGAAACGTTCCCAGTCATCGAGCTTGTCCCGAATGAGATCAGATCCTTCTGGCGGCGCGTAGATGATCTCTCGTGTCGTCGGGTTCGCGATGCGTGTTCCGGGCACAGCCCGTACTCCCATTTCGCGACCGTGCAACTCGGAGCAGATCAGGGCGGCGGTGCGGCCAGTCAGGGGTCGCGAGCGAATCTCTTCGACGCCAGCGAACAGTGCGCGCCTGTTACGCAGGGCCTCCTGCGTCGCCTGATTGCCTCCCCCAGAATCGGCATGCTTGAAGAGTTCGTCGGCCGTCGTCACGATGTTCTCGATTTCCGAACTCGCCTGCGCCTCCAAGATGGGCAGCGCGTACAGCAGGACGCTGGGATTCGGCAGGAGCTGGCCTGCCTGCGCCAACGTCGCCAGCGCAGTTCGGGCTTCGACTGTGGCCTTGAGCACGACCTTGGGCTCAAGGTCGAGGTCCGCAGGCGGCAGCGGTGGAAGGTCGTTGTATGGGATTTCGGGGCTCCACGCCACGTGTCAAGCCTTTCAACTCATCCGTCCAACACGTTAAATATTGCCAGAAAACTTAACACATGATCGATAAGTGTCGGATGCATTTACGTATCGACTCGGCAGAAATGTCGGCCGTCCACTGCATACTCGCCACATGGCAAGGAAGGTGACCCCCGCCCAGTTCAAAGCAGCGATGCAGAAGGCTCAACGCGACCAGAAGCGAGCGATCGACAAATATAACCACGAGGCACGGAAGTACAACGCTGACGTCAAGAAGGCGGTCAACGACTACAACCGTGAAGTTCGCAGGTACAACTCGAAAGCCCGCGCGCACAATCGTGAGGTCGAGAATCAACGGCGCCGCCTCCGCCAAGAGGTCGCCCGGCTGAACTCTCGGCCTTCGGCCACGACCTTCACCGCGTATCGCCAATCGACGAGCACCTTCATAGAAACCTACGAGCGCGCCGACGAAAGCTTGACATCGCATCCAGGCTCACCCGCCGACCAGCGCTTTCTCGACCTGGTCAGCGACGAGGCAGCGAACAGCGTCTACCTGGCGAATGCGCTTGACGGAGACGGTGATGCCGAATCGGATTTCAGCGAAGCCCAACTTCGTGCGCCGAGCCTGTCGGCAGAACTTGGTCACTTTGGTGAAGATGTGACGAATCGATGGACTGGGGCTCTTTACGCGCTGAGCCCTCACAATCCCGATGCCGCCCGCCATTTCTGCACGAGTGCCCGAGAAGTCGTCATAAGCATGCTCGACCAAGCTGCCCCCGACGCCGAGGTGAAGCAGAACGATCCTGACTGCGACCTGACCGACAAAGGAGCAGTGACCCGCCGTTCGAAGTTGACCTACCTCCTACGAAGGCACGGCGCCACCGCACCGGGAGTGGTATCCGCTGTCTCCGAAGACGTCGAAAATCTGCTGTCGCTCTTCCGGACCTTCAACGACGGCACGCATGGCCACGCCGGACGGTTCACGGCCACCGAGTTGTCAGCCATCAGGACGCGCGTTGAGGCAGCGATTCAATTCGTATACGCGGTCGTTTCAGCACCGCCCTGAGCCGGTTCGCGTGAGCACCTTCACTCCCTTCACTCGCACGCGAGGCCGGCCGAAGCACTCGAAACCTTTCAGCCTGCGGCTATTTCGCGGCCATTCAGCGCCTCTGACCCACGTTTCGGCAGGTCAGAGGCGTGGGCGAATGAGTCGGCCTGTAAGCCGGATTCTGTCGTCGGCGACCATCCATCTGGGACGCCCATTACTGGACGCCTCGTGCAACCTACCCGCTGACATCGGACGAGCAACCCGTCAGCTGTCTGGTCTTGCTCCCGGTGGGGTTTACCGAGCCGCGACGGTCGCCCGCCGCGCTGGTGAGCTCTTACCTCACCGTTTCACCCTTACCCGCACCTCCCGACCACGAGGGTCGAGGGGCCGCTGGCGGTCTGTTCTCTGTGGCACTGTCCCGCACGTCACCGTGGGTGGCTGTTGGCCACCACCGTGCTCTGTGGAGTCCGGACTTTCCTCGACACGCTCAGCCGAACTGGGTGCGGGCCGCGGCCGCCCGGCCGACTCATTCGCCCTACCAGGGTACTGGTTGCCGCCGTCGGGTAGGCTCAAGACATCGAAAGGGAGTAGTCCCCAACGGTTGCGTCGACATACTGAGGCTCGCGAGAGCATCCGGTGCAACAGGCCTGATCTCGATCAGGCGGACGAGACTTTCGACCAGACACGTGTACGTGCCTGGTCGAGGTCCTCCCAGGCTCTTCGTCCAGGCGGACGAGGAGCATCTTCCATGACCGAAGCCCTGCTGCTGAGCACGGCTGTCATCTTCGTCGCCGAGCTCGGCGACAAGAGTCAGCTGATGGCGATGGCGTTCGCGACGCGCTACCGCGCCAGGGACGTGCTGATCGGCATCACGCTGGCAACCACGATCGTCCACCTGGCGTCGGTCGGGATCGGCTACTACCTGGGGGCGGCGTTCGAGGACTACCAGGGATGGATCTCGATAGCGGCCGGTATCGCGTTCATCGCCTTCGGCTTGTGGACCCTTCGTGGCGATGAGCTCAGCGACGCCGAGGCCGAGAGAGCCCGCGGTGCCACAGGATTCTCGATCCTCGCGGTCGGGTTCGCGTTCTTCCTGGCCGAGCTGGGCGACAAGACGATGCTCGCCACCATCACCCTGGCGGTCAAGGAGGACTGGTTCGGCACGTGGATCGGCAGCACCATCGGCATGGTGGCCGCCGACGCATTGGCCATCGGCGTGGGCGCGGTGATGGGCAAGCACCTGCCGGAGAAGGCGATCAAGTACGGCGCGTCCACCGCGTTCTTCGTGTTCGCCGCGGTGCTGATCATCGAGGGCGCGGGCCACGTATAGGGTCACAGCGTGCTGATCGTTCTGCCGCCGTCCGAGGGCAAGACCCGACCCGACTCCGGTCCGGTTCTCGACCTGGGCGCGTTGTCGTTCCCCGAGCTGAACAAGACCCGTCACCTGCTGGTTCGCACCCTGATCAAGGTCTCGGCAACCCGACGGGCCGCCGACGTCCTCGGCCTGGGACCCAAGCAGGCCGACGCACTGGCGATCAACGTGAACCTGCTTGCCGAACCGACGGCCCGAGCCGATGCGGTGTTCACCGGCGTGCTGTTCGAGGCCGCCGACCTCGCCTCCCTGGACACCGCCACCCGCCGACGAGCGGACGACTCCATCGTGATCTGCAACGGCCTGTTCGGCCTGGTGCGCCCCGACGACCTGATCCCGGCCTACCGGTTGGCCGGCAACGTCACTCTTCCCCGTATCGGCACCGTCACCTCCCGTTGGAAGCCGACGATCCCGAAGGCGCTCGACGACGCCTCCGACGGTGGCCTCGTGATCGACCTGCGGTCCGGCACCTACGCGGCGTTCGGCAGCGCCCCTGCCGAGCGGACGGCGACCATGCGCGTGCTGCAGGAACGCGATGGCAGACGTTCGGTCGTCAGCCACTTCAACAAGGCCACCAAGGGTCGCATGGTCCGCGCCCTGCTCGAGTCCGGCGCCTCGCCGACGACGCCCAGCGAGCTCGCCGACACACTCCGTGACCTGGGCTGGACCATCGAGCACGACGGACCTCGCCTCGATGTCATCGTGACCGGGTACTAGTCGGGGACGATCGAGAAGTTGCGCAGGGACGGGGTGCCGTCGGGCCACCACTGGATCGTCGTGATGGAGGCCGGCGCCAGCTCCATCTTGTGGATGACCGGCATCGGGGCGTCGAGGGCCTGCCGCACCAGCATCTTGATGGGCGTCACGTGACTGGTCACCACGACGGTCTTGCCCGGGTAGGTCGCCACCAGTCGCTCGCGGGCCTGAGCGACGCGGGCGTCGACGTCGTCGAACGTCTCACCTCCCGGAGGCGCCACCGCCGTGGACGCCAACCAGGCCTGCAGCTCATCGGGCCACCGTTCCATGATCTGGGCGAACGAGTGGCCGTCCCAGTCGCCGAAGGCCGCCTCGGCGACGCCGGGTTCGAGCGTGACCTCGAGCCCCGTGGCGGCCGCGACGTGCTGGGCGGTGTCCTGTGTGCGCCGCAACGGCGACGACACGATCGCGTCGATGCGATGGTGCGCCATGATCCAGCTCGCCGCGCGCGCGGCCTGCTCGTGCCCATCGGCGATCAGTCCCGGATCGGACCCGCCGCTGCCGCAGAACAGCTTGTTGACCGTCGACCTGGTGACTCCGTGACGCAGCAGCACCAGCGTGGTCGGCTCACCGTGCAGCGTGCCGCGCCAGCCGATCAACGGATTGGTGCCCGCCTTCGCCGTGGTGGGCGCCTCCGGGGGCGTCGGGGCCGCCGCACCGACGACACCTGAACCACCGGCGGCCAGGTCGTCGAGGGCGGCGTTCGCCAGCGCGTCCGCGGCGGTGTTCTGCTCCCGCGGCACCCACGTCCACGTGATGTCGTCGGGCGGCAGCAGGCGCCGAGCCTGGTCGGCCAGCGCGCGCAGGCGGGCGTGCTTGATCTTCCAGCGTCCGGTCATCTGCTCGATGACCAGCTTGGAGTCCATGCGGATCTCGATCGCCGCGTCCGGGGCGTGCTCGGAAGCCAGCTCCAGCGCGCCGATCAGTCCCCGGTACTCCGCCTCGTTGTTCGTCGCGACGCCGATGGCCTCCCCGCGTTCAGCGATGACCGCGCCGGTGTCGGCGTCGCGGATCAGCGCGCCGTAGGCGGCCGGACCCGGGTTGCCCCGCGATCCGCCGTCGGCCTCGGCGATGATCCGCTGGTTCACAGCCCGGACTCGGAGGTACGGACCAGGATCCGTCCGCACTCGGGGCAGCGGATCACGTCGTCATCGGCGGCCGTCGCGATCTCCCGCATGTCGGCGCCGTTGATCTCCAACCGGCAGCCCTCGCAGGAACGGGCCCGCAGCGCTGCCGCGCCGACGCCGCCCTTGCTCTCACGCAGCTTGTCGTAGAGCGCCAGCAGGTCAGCCGGGACGTTCGGCGCGACGAGCCCGCGGTCGGCCTCGGCGGCGGCGAGCTGGTCATCGATCTCGGCGAACGCCTGATCCCGGGCACTCTCCAGCTGTGCGATCTCCTCGTCGATCGCGGCGATGTCGGCCGTCACCTTCGCGAGTCGCTGCTGGGCTTCCTCGAGACGTTCCATGATCTCGAGCTCTTCGTCCTCCAACGTCGAGATCCGGCGCTCGAGTGCGACGAGTTCGTGCTGCAGCGACTCCAGGTCCTTGGGGTTGGTGATGATCCCCGAGTTGAGTCGCTCCTCGTCCCGGGCGCGCCGTGCCTTGACGGCCTCGACCTCGGCGTCCGCCTTGCGCTGGTCGACGGCCAGGTCGCTGGCCTCGGTGTCGGCCTCGACCCGACTGCTGTCGAGCTCGGCGCGGGCGCGCTGCAGCTGCGCGATCCGTTCGAGCTCGGGCAGCGACTGGCGACGGTGTCTGAGCCGGGCGATCGCCGAGTCCTGAGCCTGGACGTCGAGCAGGGCCTGCTGAGCAGCGGGATCGGACTTCACAACGACACCGTACCGGGCAGTGCAGCGGACCACGGATCGGTCACCCGGGTCGAGACCCGCGTCTGCAGCCGGTCGAACCGTTCGCCCAATGCCTGGGCCACGACGGGCAGCCAGGTCCACTCGGCCGCCCAGTGCGGGACGTCGATCACGGCGCAGCCACCGGCTTCCAGGTGCTCGCTGACCGGGTGGTGGCGCAGGTCCGAC
>DATMSF010000018.1:0-3424 GCA_035565535.1 Aeromicrobium sp. | reverse complement strand
TGACGATCGGTGCGGTGCTGATCACCGCACGGACCCGGACCGCGCCGCAGGGCGTGCGGGACAGCAAGCTGCTCACGCCCCAGGCCCGCGAGCGGTTGGCGCCCAAGATCCGCCGCTGGGCCACCGCCTCCGGGGTCGGTCACGCCTCGCCGGCCGAGATCGACCGGTACGGCCTGATGGTGGCGCTGCGGCTGGCCGGTCACCGCGCCCTGGCCGAGCTGGGCGTCGTGCCCGACCAGGTGCTGCTCGACGGCAACCACGACTACCTGTCGTTCCCCGCGCAGGCCGACCTGTTCGAACCGCCACGAGTCGTCGAGTCGGTCCCGCCGGTCGTGACCATGATCAAGGCCGACATGCGCTGTGCCGCGGTCGCCGCAGCCAGCATCCTGGCCAAGACCGAGCGCGACGCGATCATGTTGCAGCTGGCCGAGGAGTGCCCGCAGTACCACTGGCACGCCAACAAGGGCTACGCGGCGGCCGACCACATCGCGGCGCTGGCCGAGCACGGACCGTCGGTGCACCATCGCCGCTCGTGGAACCTTCCGGGGATCGCGGAGGAGACACTCGGTCGAAACAGCGCCGTCGACGTGGCCGGGCAGCCTACGATCGACGCGTGAGCACTGAGGACCTCGAACGGTACGAGACCGAGATGGAGCTCGCGTTGTACCGCGAGTACCGCGACGTCGTGGGCATCTTCAAGTACGTCGTGGAGACCGACCGCCGGTTCTACCTGTGCAACGCCGTCGACGTGAAGGTGCGGTCCGAGACCGGCGACGCCTACTTCGAGGTCTCGATGAGCGACGCCTGGGTCTGGGACATCTACCGTCCCGCCCGGTTCGCCAAGACGGTCAAGGTGCTGACGTTTAAGGACGTCAACGTCGAAGAGCTGCAGCCCCGCGAGGTCAAGGTCCCCGGCTGACGCACCCGGCGCCGGGCGTCGGTTTTCCACAGTCGCTCGCCGGTCCGGCCGGTATCCACAGGTCGGTTCCCGCCGGTGGTGTGACGCGCTCGTGGTGGTGAGGCTCGATGCATGAGCTCGTATGCGCGCAATCGATCCGTCGGCCAGTTCGGGGAGGACGTCGCCGCGCGGTACCTCCAGGGGCAGGGGATGGTCGTGCTCGACCGCAACTGGTCGTGCCGGTTCGGCGAGATCGACCTCGTGGCGCGCGACGGCACCACGCTGGTCATCTGTGAGGTCAAGACCCGCACCACCGACCGGTTCGGCGGGCCCTTTGAGGCGGTCACCGAGCACAAGGCGCGCCGACTGAGACGACTGGCGCACGCGTGGCTCGACGACCACGACGTGACACCGGGCGCGGTCCGCATCGACGTCGTCTCGGTGGTCATCCCGGACCGCGGGGCACCGCAGGTCGAACGCGTGACGGGGGTCGCGTGATGCCGGGCAAGGCGTTCTCGGTCACGCTCGACGGCCTGGCGGGCCGCGTCATCGAGGTCGAGGCCGACCTCGGCAACGGTCTGCCGCGCACGGTCCTGGTCGGCCTGGCCGACGCGATGGTCAGCGAGGCGCGAGATCGCTGCCGGTCGGCCGTCACGAACTCGGAGAGCTCCTGGCCCGACCGGCTCGTCACGATCTGCCTGTCGCCCAGCTCGGTACCCAAGAGCGGGGTCCACTTCGACCTGGCCATCGCCATGTCGGTCGTCGCGGCGATGGGCAAGGTTCCCGGTGCACCGCTCGAGCGCTCGGTGTTCCTCGGGGAGCTGGCGCTCGACGGCCGCCTGCGCGCGGTCCACGGCGTGCTGCCGGCGACGATCGCTGCGGCGGAGGCCGGGTTCGAGCGTGTCTTCGTCCCCGAGCCGAACGTCGACGAGGCCGAACTCGTCGAGGGGATCGACGTCGTCGGCGTGCGGTCGCTCAGGCACACGGTCGCCCTGCTCACCGGCGAGCCCGAGCCCGATGATCCGCCGGTGCCGCCACTGACCGAGGTCCCCGGAGCGTCGTGGACCTCGGCGGACCGGCTGACGACGCTCGACCTCGCCGAGGTCGCAGGTCAAGACGACGCGCGTCTGGCGGTCGTGGCGGCAGCGGCGGGAGGCCATCACCTGCTGATGACCGGACCGCCCGGGGTGGGCAAGACCATGCTGGCGCAGCGGTTGCCGGCCCTGCTGCCCGACCTGACTCGGGAGCAGGCGCTGGAGACCAGTGCGGTCCACTCGATCGCCGGTGTCCTGCCGGTCGATGCGCCGCTCCTGACGCGGCCGCCGTTCCTGGACCCGCACCACACCGCCAGCGCGGTCTCGATCGTGGGCGGTGGGAGCCGCGGCATCCGGCCCGGGGCGCTCAGCCTCGCCCACCACGGCGTGCTGTTCCTCGACGAGGCTCCCGAGTTCGCCTCCAACGTCATCGAGGCGTTGCGCCAGCCACTGGAGAGCGGTCGCATCGTGGTGTCCCGGTCGGCGCAGACAGCGGTCTATCCTGCTCGATTCCAGCTGATTCTTGCAGCGAATCCGTGCCCGTGCGGCCTGGACGGGGCGGGCGGTGACGAGTGTCGTTGCTCGCCGTTGATGCGTCGCAGGTATGCCGACCGGCTGTCCGGACCGATCCGCGACCGCATCGACATCCACCGCACACTCAGATCGCCCAGTCGGCCCGAGCTCGCTGCGGCGATGGCCGGCACCGTCGGCACGGGTCGGCTCAAGGATCTCGTCGCGCAGGCCCGCGAACGTCAGCGTCGACGATTCGCGGGGGAGACGTGGGAGCTCAACTGCGCAGTCCCCGGCGCGGTCCTGCGCCACCGGTGGCCGGTCGTGGCCGCCGGACGCGAGCTGGTCGACTCCCACCTGCGGAATCGGTCGCTGAACCCCCGATCGGCCGATCGGGTGCTGCGGTTGGCCTGGACGATGGCCGACCTGGCCGGACACGACGTCCCCGACCTCGACGACGTCGAGTCCGCCCTGGCGTTGAGGCGGGGCGACTCACTCGGCGGCCCGCTCAGAGAGCTGGTGGCGTCATGATGACCGAGCACGTGCACCGCCTGGCGCTGAGCCTTCTGACCGAGCCCGGTGACGCAGGCGTCGCCGCCGAAGTCGCCGGCTCCGGCATCGCGCGAGCGGTCGACCGTCGTCGCACCAGCGACCTGGACCACCGGATCGAGGCCGCGATCGCGGCAGGCCGGTCGGCCGGGCTGCGGTGGGTGTGTCCCGGAGCGGCCGACTGGCCGACATCACTGGACGACCTCGATCACGTCGAGCCGTTGAACGGCGTCGCCGGTGCCCCGTGGGGACTGTGGGTGCGCGGCCGGGCGCGGCTCGACGACCTCGCGCGGCGCGGCGTCGCCGTGGTCGGTGCACGGTCCTGCAGCACCTACGGAGCGGACGTGGCCAACGAGATCGCGGCGGATCTGTCCGACGCCGACTTCGTGGTCGTCAGTGGCGCCGCCTTCGGCATCGACGCGTGCGCCCACCG
>DATMSF010000017.1:0-1839 GCA_035565535.1 Aeromicrobium sp. | reverse complement strand
TGCGCTGCAAGAACACCGTCATGACGCGGTCGGCCGAGGTGAACGGTCGGTTCGTTCGGGGGTCGACCTCGGCCTGCAGGGCGCGGAACTCGCCGATCTCCTGGGTCAGTCCCGCCTCGATCGCCCGGTCGATGCGTCGGGACTCCACGACGTACAGCGTCAGACCGACGACCGTCAACGACAAGGTGACGGCCGCCGCGACGGCGAACGTCAGGCGCTGCCGGACCGTCGTACGTGCGGTGCTCACCGCTCAGTCATCGTCGTGCTCGTCATCATCGTCGTCGGGACCGTCGTCGTCATCATCATCGCGGATCCTGGGCTTGACGGGGCCGGGATCGGCTGCCGATGGCGTGGGCTGGCCTGTCGTGGCCGGTCCACTGGGTCCGGAACGGTCGAGTCCGGTCGGGACGTCGATCGTGATGGGCGTGGTGTCGCGCTGGGTGGGGTCGTCATCGGCCGTCACTCGACTTGCGACGACGAGCACGAGCAGCATCGCGGCCAGAGCCGCCACAAGCGTGGGCAGACGACGAAGTTCCATGCGTTCAGCGTGCCGTATCGGTATCCGCGCGACGATGAGACGACGATGAGAGTCTTCTTAGGTTCGACTGCTCGTGGCGCGCCGATCGCGATGTGGCACGATTTCTCGCGTGATCTGGCGCGCGATCGACGGGGCGGTGACGGCTCCACGTGAGTCGGCGTCAGCCGTCACGATCGGAGCGTTCGACGGTGTCCACCGCGGGCATCAAGAGCTGGTGCGCCGCGCTGCAGCAACCGGACTGCCGGCCGTCGCCGTCACGTTCGACCCGCATCCGACGGCGGTGTTCGCGCCGGACCATGCGCCGCGCCGGTTGACCACCGTGGAGCGTCGTGTCGAGCTGCTGCGTGCGGCCGGCGCCGACGAGGTGCGGGTGCTGGCGTTCGATCGCGAGATGGCCGCGTGGTCGCCTAGGGAGTTCATCGACCGCGTGCTGTGCGCGCAGCTGTCGGCGCGCGCCGTCGTGGTGGGAGCGAACTTCACGTTCGGCTCGAAGGCCGCCGGCACGTGCGACCTGCTGAGAGAAGCCGGTCCCGACGCCGGGTTCACGGTCGACGAGGTCGCCTTGCTGGGGGGACCGATTCCGTGGTCCTCGACACGTGTGCGGGCGGCGATCGCCGACGGCGACATGCGCGCCGCCGCCGACATCCTGGGTCGGCCGCACGAGATCGAGGGCGTCGTCAGCCGCGGTGAGCAGCGCGGCCGCGAGCTGGGCTTTCCCACGGCCAACGTGCCGGTCGACGAACGGTTCGCCGTCCCGCCCGACGGGGTCTACGCCGCCTGGTTCGTGCGTGCGTCGGGGGAGCGGTTGCCGGCTGCGACCTCGGTGGGCACCAACCCTACGTTCGGCGAGCACGAGCGACGGGTCGAGTCCTACGTCCTGGATCGCGACGACCTGGATCTGTACGGCGAGTCCGTTCGGGTCGAGTTCGTCGAACGACTGCGCGGCATGGACACGTTCGACGGCGTCGATGCGCTGCTGGCGCAGATGGCGCGCGACGTGGACGCCGCTCGCCTGGTGCTGGGGAGCTGACGGTCAGCGGGCCCAGCTGTGATGTCCAGGCCACGTCGCCGAGGACGCCTGGGCGTCACTTGGCCGCGGACGTCTCGGCGTCCAGTGCGTCGATGACGGCGTCGGCCGTTGCCTCCATGCCCGCGCGTCGCGGATGCAGCCAAGCGCCGTCGTCACGCGTCTCCTTGGTGCCGTTCGTCCACGGGTCGTCGCTGCACGGGTCGTGGCCGATCGACAGCTGCGTCATCGGGACGAGACGCACGTCATGGGCCTGGGCGACGCCGGACATCAC
>DATMSF010000016.1:0-2807 GCA_035565535.1 Aeromicrobium sp. | reverse complement strand
CTCCGCTCTCGTAGGTGTAGCCGCGGGGAAGTTCGAAGTGCATCGTCAGCACTCCGTCCACCCCGGTGAACAGTCCGTTGCTCGACGTCAGATTCGCCTTGCCCCTGACGTCGAGAGCGTCGGGGATCTCCTCGACGTCCGCGACGACCTCGATCTTGCCGGTGGGTCGAGGGTCGGTGCAGTCGTTGAAGAAGTACTCCCCGGCTCGTGTGAACGTGTGCTGGTAGCTCTCACCCGGCTGCAGGCGCGCGTTGAACTCGCCCTCGAAGAACTGCGTCGCGCAGTGCTCCTTCGTGTTGGGGTTGTTCGGGAAGGTCTCCACGCCCGGGTTGAGGAACGTCACCGTCTCCCCCACGGAGACCCGCAGGTGGGTGGGCTGCATCGCCGAGGTGGTTGTCGCGTCCGCAGCAGTGGCGGTGTCCGCCGTGCGGCTGGTCCGCGCGAGCAGCACGGTGTTGTCGACCGTTGCGCCCTCGACCGCCGATCCGCTTACTGGACGCCGGATCGACAGCGGCGCCGTGACGGGACCTTCCTGGCTCCCCGACTCGGTGACGTATTCGCCGCCGATCTTGAACGCCCACAGAGAGTCGCCCGCGGTGATGGATCCGCCATATGGGTTCGTCGTGCCCGCGGCGAATACGGCGACGTACTGCTCGCCATCCACCTCGTATGTCACCGGGGTCGAGCCGATCGCCGTACCCGTCTGGAATTCCCAGAGCACGTCGCCGGTGCGTGCGTCCAGAGCGAGGAGACGGCCATCAGCCTGTCCGACGAAGAGCACATCTGCTGCGGTGGCGAGGGAGCCCTGCCCGTGCGACATGTCCGTACCGAGGTGGTTCTGCCACGCGACCTCACCGGTGGACGCGTTGTACGCGACGATGCCCCCGGTCTGGTATTGACCGGTCGCGCGCAGGCCGTTCGCCGATGCGCCGTTGTAGTGAGCGACCGGGTTCGTGCCGTAGGAGAAGTAGACGAAGTTGGTCGAGTGGCTGTAGGCGTTGTTCGACCAGTCGCCGCCGCCATTCTGGCTCGTCGTCGACAGGATCGGCAGGTCCCACTGCGGGTCGTACATGCAGCCCTCGCGGTGGCCGGAGCTGCCCTCGGGATACGTGAGGTGCGGTTCGTCGGCGGCGACGTAGCTGTCGGGGTTGAAGACGAGGTTCCCGTCAGCGTCAGGCTGATAGCCGTTGTAGTTCGGTACGCCACGCCACGGGTCGCCCGGCACGTTGTCCGGGTCGAGCGGCTCCCACACGAGGCACTCGGGCAGTAGACGCGTCGCGGGCATCGGCTGCGTCGGTGAGTGCGCCTGCCGGTCGTCGATGATCATCGCCTTCTCTGCGACCGGCAGCACAGGCTCGCCATTCGTGCGGTCGAGCACGAACTGATGACCGGACTTGCTGCCGTAGAAGACGACCTTGCGGAGCTGCCCGTCGATCTCGATGTCGGCGAGGGTGGGCGGATGCACGTTGTCCATGTCCCACACGTCGTGGTGGATCGACTGGTAGTGCCACACGTACTCGCCCGTGTGGGCGTTGACCGCGACCATCGTCGATGAGAAGAGATTGTCGCCGGGCCGGTTCGAGCCGTCCTGGGACGAGTTGCAGGAGCGCGCGTTGCCGAAGGTCATGTAGTAGAGGTCCAGCTCGGGATCCACCGCCCCGTGCATCCAGCTCGTGGCACCTCCCGACTCGGAGCAGTCCGTGCCGTCATCGAGCACGGGCCCCCACGTCGCGGACGCATCGAAAGTCGTGCCGTCGAGCTTCGTGAACTCCTCGCCCCGCATCGGACCGCCGAAGAAGTGCCACACGTAGGATCCGTCTTCGGCATTCAGCGCAACCACCGCACCGCGATTCCCGTCGGCCGCGTGTGCGTACACGAGACCGTCGAAGTACACCGTCGCGACCTTCCCCACGCGGCCCAGGTCTTCGCCGTTCGGCCCGACCGCTGGCGCGACCCAGATCTCCTCGCCGGTCTCCTGGTCGAGAGCGACCACGTTGTTGCCGCCGGCGAGGGTGTAGATCCGTCCTTCGCCTGCTGAGACGCCGCGCCGCGTCGTCGACAAGCCGATGGCCGTGTTCTCCCATTTCCAGACGGGATCGCCGGTCGCGCCGTCAACGGCGATCACCCCGCCGGAGGGGGTATCGAGATAGAGCACCCCATCGACGACGATCGGGGTCGTCTGCTGTCCCGTGCGCGTCGAGACCGGATCGACCGCTGACACGTGGGTCCGCCACGCCGGGGCGAGCTGCTCCAGATTCTCGGGCTTGATCTGCGTGAGCGAGGAATAGTGCTGATTTCCGAGGTTGCCGCCGACCGTGGGCATGTCCGTGCCGGTCGGGGCTGTGGCAGAGAGGGAGCTTGAGTCGGGCTCCTCCGCACCGTGGGCGGGGGCGAAGACGAGGCCCGTCACCAGAACGGCCGCGCCGAGCCCCGCCACCCCCAATCGTGTCGACAGACGTGTGCGCATGGCTGGCACTCCTAGATCGTCATCGGTCATGGTCACCGGCAAGCTAGCGACGCCGAGGAGCCCACCCAACCGTCGATCCATCCGCTGAGACCAGCTCGACACGCTCGTGCGGCGTGCGGATCGCGGAGTCACGGGCGAAGGCCACCGAAACCGGACCGAGCCAGGAGAGGCTCACGAGCATGGCCCGGGAACATGGGAGGAGAAAACAAGAAAACCCCCGATCAATCGAGGGTTTCTGTCTTGCTGGGGTACCTGGACTCGAACCAAGAACAACTGAACCAGAATCAGCCGTGTTGCCAATTACACCATACCCCACCGGTTTCGACCGGGGTCGTGCCGA
>DATMSF010000015.1:0-4335 GCA_035565535.1 Aeromicrobium sp. | reverse complement strand
GATGTAGAACGGGCTCGGCCGCGCCTTGAACAACGCCACCAGGAACGCCACTGCGACGAGCGAGCGTTCACCGCCGGACAGCAGGGACAATCGCTTGACCTTCTTGCCGGGTGGACGCGCCTCCACGTCGACGCCGGTGGTGAGCATCGAGTCGGGGTCGGTCAGCACCAGCCGCCCCTCGCCGCCGGGGAACAACCGCGAGAACACGTCGGCGAACTCGCGTTCGGTGTCCTGCCAGGCGGCCGCGAACACCTCCTCGACGCGAGCGTCGACCTCCTCGACGATGTCGAGCAGGTCCTGGCGGGTCTTCTTCAGGTCGTCGACCTGGTTGGACAGGAACTGGTGCCGTTCCTCCAGCGCCGAGAACTCCTCGAGAGCCAGTGGATTGACCTTGCCGAGCATCGCCAGCGCGCGTTCTGCCGTGCGAAGCCGCTTGGTCTGCTCCTCGCGGTTGAACGGGACGGTCACGACCTCGGTGGCAGGCGCCTCGTCGGCCTGCGCCGTCGGCGCCCCGTCGGGCGCGTTGCCATCCGCCTGCTGGTCGGTGGCAGGCGCCTCCTCGGCCACAGAGGGCTCCTCAACCGGAGCCTCTGCCGAAACGGGGGCCACCGGCTCACCGGTCTCCTCGTCCACGACCGGCACCGGCACGTCGGGCCCGTACTCGGTGACCAGGGCCTCGATCTCCAACCCGAGCTCGTCCAGCGCCCGGGCCTCCAGCGCCTCCAGACGCAGCCGCTGCTCGGCTCGCGCCATCTCGTCGCGATGAGCGGCGTTGGTCAGCTGGTCGTGCTGGCTGCCGAGCTCGCGCAGCCGGCCACGAACCTCCCGCAGTTCCTCCTCGCGCCCTGTGCGCGACTCCTCCACCTCCCGGCGGATGCGCGCGGCCTCCTCGATCGACGCCTCCAACCGCAGGAGTACCCGGTCCGACGCCGCCACGACGGCTCGGGCCGCTTCGGCCTCGCGCCGCTGACGTTCGCGTCGCTCGGCGGCTTGTCGACGGGCTTCGCGTTCGGCCTCGGCGGCGGCGATCAGCGCTGTGACCTGCCCTTCCAACGCCCGAGAACGCTCCTCGTTCGTCCGCAGCAGCAGCCGGGCCTCGGTCTCGCCACGGCGGGCCTCCGACGCGGCCGCGGCCAGCTGTTCGAGGGTCGAGGTGTCCGGCTCCTCGTCGGGCGCGGCTTCGGCCTCGGCGAGACGATCCTGCAGCTCGGCCAGTCCGGCGATCGCCGCGTCGCGCGCCTCCTCGGCCGCGGCGATCGCCTGCGCGAGACGCTCGGCCTCGCCCTTGGCTGCTCGGCTCTGGGACCCGAGCGAACCCAAGTTGTCGGCGATCGCGGTCATGGTGGCGTCCGACTCGTGTAACCGGGTCAACGCCGCCTGGGCACGCGCCTGCGCCTCGGCACGCGCCTGCGCACGCTGCTCGGACTCAAAGCGCAGCCGCTCGAGCGTGTGGCGGGCACGGGTGAGGTCGTCCTCGGCCTGCGCGATCGCCGCCTGGACCTCGATCAGGCTCTGCTTGGCCGATGACCCCCCGACCGCGAAGTGGGCGCCCAGCAGGTCGCCCTCGCGCGTGACCGCAGTGACGTCGGGCACCAGCTCCACGAGCCGTCGCGCTGCCGGCAGGTCGTCGACGACGGCGGTCTTGAACAACAGTCGACGCAGTGCCGCCTGCAGCGTGTCCGGACCGTCGACCACGTCGACCGCATAGGTGGCGAAATCGGGCAGCCCGGGCCACGTGGTGTCGTCGACCTCGGCGCCGCCGAGCAACAGTCCGGCACGTCCCAGGTCCTCGGTCTTCAGCTTCTCGATCGCCACGACAGCCGTCGACACCTCGTCCACGGCGATCGCGTCGGCCGCACTGCCCAGTGCCGCAGCGATGGCGGTCTCGTGGCCCGGCTCGACCGTCAGCAGCGCCGCCACCGACCCCAGCAGGCCGCTGATCTCCCCCGTCGCAGCGAGCAGTGCCCCCGTCCCGTCCTTGCGTTCCAGTCCGAGCTCGAGCGCTTCCTTGCGCGCCTGCAGGGCTGCGACCTCCCGTTGGGCCTGCTGCTCTTCCGCGCCGAGGCCGTCGAGCTCGGCCGACAGGCGTTCCAGCTCGGTCTCCGCGGCCTCCAGCTCTGCGTCGAGCCCCGTCTCACCGGCGTTGAGGCCGGCGATCTGGGTCTCGAGGGTGCTGAACTCCTTCTGCGCGGCCGCAGCCCGCTCGTCGGCGGCGGCGCGAGCCGTCGTGAGTCGGCCGATCTCCTCCTCGGCGGCACTGACGCGGCTCTGCAGGGCGTTGACCTGGCCGTGCAGCCGCGCCAGGCCTTCGCGCTTGTCGGCCGCGGCCCGCAGCAGCCCGGCGACCCGTCGTTCCTCGGCGTCGTGGGACTCCTCGGCCGCCTGGCGCTCGGCGATGACGGTCTCGAGTGCCTCGGTCGCTGCCGTGACGGCAGCGGAGAGCTCGGCCAGCTGCTCCTGCGCGCGTCGGGCGTCTGCTTCCAGCTCCTCGGGATCGCGGCCCATCGCCTGATCGGTCGATTCGACCGCTGCCAGCCGGATCCGCTCGTTGGCCAGCCCGGCGGTGCCGCGGAACCGCTCGCGCAGGCCCGACAGGCTGTACCAGGTCTCCTGGGCAGCAGCCAGCAGCGGCGAGTCCTCGCGCAGCTGCTCCTCGAGCTCGGTCTCGCGCAACCGCGCGCTCTCGATGGCCTTCTCCAGCGATTCGCGCCGTTCCTTCAGCGCCGTCTCGTCGGCCAGGTCGCGCTCGATCACCGTGCGGGCCCGGACCACGTCGTCGGCCAGCAACCGCGCTCGGGCATCGCGCACGGCGGCCTGGATGCCCACGGCCCGACGAGCGACCTCGGCCTGGCGTCCCAACGGCTTGAGCTGCCGCCGCAGCTCGACCAGGACGTCGTTGAGCCGCGTCAGATTGCCCTGCGTCGCGTCGAGCTTGCGCAGCGCCTTTTCCTTGCGCTTGCGGTGCTTGAGGACACCGGCGGCCTCCTCGATGAACCCGCGACGGTCCTCGGGCGTGGCGCGCAGGATGCTGTCGAGCTGGCCCTGACCGACGATCACGTGCATCTCGCGACCGATGCCCGAGTCGCTGAGCAGTTCTTGGATGTCGATCAGTCGGCACGTCGTGCCGTTGATCGCGTACTCCGAGCCACCGTTGCGGAACATCGTGCGCGAGATCGTGACCTCGCTGTACTCGATGGGCAGGGCGCCGTCGGAGTTGTCGATCGTCAGCGCCACCTCGGCCCGACCCAGCGGAGGTCGACCGGCGGTTCCGGCGAAGATGACGTCCTCCATCTTGCCGCCGCGCAGCGACTTGGCGCCCTGCTCGCCCATGACCCAGGCGAGCGCGTCGACCACGTTGGACTTGCCCGAGCCGTTCGGGCCGACCACGCAGGTGATGCCGGGTTCGAACTGAAGAGTCGTCGCCGAGGCGAACGACTTGAACCCACGCAACGTGAGGCTCTTCAGGTACACGGACGTCCTTCTCCGGCGGATGACAACGGGCTGTCGATCACCCTAGTGGACGGTGACCGGCACACGTCGTAACGTCGCCGAACCCGGGGTCGGTGGGGCGATTCAGTGTGCGAGGGGTTCGAGGATGCTGTCGGCGTCGAGCAGGTCGCCGGTGTCGAACGCACGGTCGGCCAGTGCGGCCTGCAGTCCGTCGTTCTCGGCCTTGAGCCGGAGCACCTCGGCCTCGAGGTCGGCGACACGGCGACGGAGCTGGGCGACCTCGCGAACCTGCGAAGCCGTCGGACCGCCGACGTAGCCGATCAGAGCCTTGGCCATGAAGAAATCTCTCCGTTGAGATCGAGCCGTTCAGTACGGGGAAGGGCAGTGGGCGGGTCTGCTGACCATCACTGCGTCTCTCAGTGTCCCACCACGCCCCGACAGGGTCAAACTGGCCGGCGTCACGTCCCGGACTTGCCACGTCTGCGGACTCTGTCGGCCCGCCGTAGGGTGATTGCATGGACCTGTTCGATCCCATCGGGGACGGCGAGTGGACACGTGTCGATCCTGCCTTGACGAAGCTGCGGCGGATCACCGCCGTTCTTCCCTTGCTCGTATCGGCACTGATCCCGGCCGTCGTTGCGGCGTTGATCCCGGACCTGAAGTGGATCCCGGGGATCGTGGCTGTCGGGCTGCTCGCCGGGGCCGTCTGGGTCTGGTTCTGGGCGGACCGCAATCGGCGCTCGTGGGGATATGCCGAGCAGCAAGAGGAGCTGCTCATCACGTCGGGCGTCTGGTTCCGGCGCCTCGTCGCCATTCCATATGGGCGCATGCAGTTCGTGGACGTCCAGGCCGGACCGATCCAGCAGTGGCTGGGTCTGGCGAGCG
>DATMSF010000014.1:0-3964 GCA_035565535.1 Aeromicrobium sp. | reverse complement strand
GCCTGAACCTGTCGGTCCAGGACAAGCTGAACATCGCCCGCCACCTGGACGAGCTGGGTGTGGGCTACATCGAGGGTGGTTGGCCGGGGTCGAATCCGAAGGACACCGAGTTCTTCGCGCTCGCCGCCAAGGAGCTGGACCTGCAGCACGCGACGCTGGCGGCGTTCGGGTCGACGCGTCGACCCGGCGGGGCCGCTGCCGACGACCAGCTGGTGGCGGCGCTGCGCGAGTCGGGGGCCTCGGTCGTCACCTTGGTGGCCAAGAGCCACGACCGGCACGTCGAGCTCGCCCTGCGCACGACGCTGGAGGAGAACCTGGCGATGGTGCGTGACACGGTCACGCACCTGATCGGAGAGGGCCAACGGGTCTTCGTCGACCTCGAGCACTTCTTCAACGGCTACCTGGACAACCGTGACTACGCCCTGGAGGTCGTGCGCACCGCGGCAGAAGCCGGCGCCGAGGTTGCCGTCCTGTGCGACACGAACGGCGGCATGCTTCCCCACGTCGTCACCGACATCGTCGACGACGTGAGCTCGGTCGGGGTGCGCCTGGGGATCCACGCGCACAACGACACCGGGTGCGCGGTGGCGAACTCGATGGCCGCGGTGCTGGCCGGAGCGACCCACGTACAGGGCTGCATCAACGGGTACGGCGAACGGACCGGCAACGCGGACCTGATCACGTGCGTGGCGAATCTGGAGCTCAAGCTCGAGCGCCCGGTCCTGCCCGAAGGTCGGTTGGCCGAGGCGACGCGGATCGCACACGCGGTCTCGGAGATCACCAACTACCCACCCTCGGCGCGTCAGCCGTACACGGGTGTGTCGTCGTTCGCCCACAAGGCTGGACTGCACGCCAGCGCGATCCGGGTCGACCCCGACCTGTACCAGCACATCGACCCGGCGCTCGTGGGCAACGACATGCGGCTGCTGGTCTCGGAGATGGCGGGCCGCGCCACGATCGAGCTGAAGGGCAAGGAGCTGGGGTACGACCTGACCCAGGACCCGCAGCTGCTGGGCCGGCTCACCGATCGCGTCAAGCAGCTCGAGCAGGTCGGTTACACCTTCGAGGCAGCCGATGCGTCGTTCGAGCTGTTGCTGGCCGAGGAGCTGGGACAACGTCCGACGTTCTTCGACATCGAGTCCTGGCGGGTCACTGCCGAGGCCGGTCGCAGTGGCTCGCCGCTCGACGCCGCCACGTCGGAGGCGACGGTCAAGCTGCACGCCGGAGGGGAGCGCCTGGTCGTCGTGGGTGAGGGCAACGGCCCGGTCAACGCCCTCGATCACGCGCTGCGAGAGGCGATCGAACGGGTCTATCCCGACGTCGCCCGATTCCACCTGACCGACTTCCGGGTGCGCATCCTGGACTCGGGGCACGGCACCGACGCCGTGACCCGCGTGCTCATCGAGACCTCGGACGGCAAGGAGTCGTGGGTCACTGTCGGTGTCGGGGCCAACATCATCGAGGCGTCCTGGCAGGCACTGATCGACGCCCTCACGTACGGGCTTCGTCGGCACGGGGTCACTCCCGCAGGCCTCTGATCGGGCCTGAAATACTGGGTCCGTGCAGTCCGATCCCCGACCGATTCGCGGCTGGGCCCTGGTTCTGCCGATCCTGGTGACCGTCCTGGTCGGTGCCGGTCTCGGCGGCTTCGTGGTGTTCGAGAACATCCGCGAGAGCGAACGGATCGGCACCGCCGACGACATCGGGGCCGAGTACCTCAGCAGCGTGGCGTCGTTCCGGTTGCGGGTGTCGAAGGCGTTGGACGGCGCCGATCAGGACGACCCCGCAGCACTCCGTGCGGCGCTCGAGGTCGCGATCGCCGAACCGCCGGTGCTCGGCGAGGCCGATCCGACCGCGGCGGAACGATCGAGCACGTACACCGAGGCCCGACGGGTGTCCGAGACGCTGCTCGACCCCTACGTCGAGCTCGACGCGACGCTGAAGCACGCGATCGGCGCACGCCGCTTCGTCGACGCCGCTCGTGACGTGCTGCAGCTGCGCGCGACCGACTACGTCGACGGCGTCCTGATCGATGACAGCACCCAGGTGCGCCGGTCGCTCATCCCGGCCTTCGTCGCCGGGCGCAATGAGTTCGCCGCGGTGCCGGTGCCGACAGGAGCCGAGGAGGCAGCCCGCCTGGTCAGGGCGGCCTTGCAGGAGGTCATCGACAAGGCGACTGCGTTGGCCGACAGCATCGACGCGAACCGGGCCTACACGTTCACGTACGGCGAGTCGTTCCGCGTCGCCGCAGTGGCCGTCGACGACTTCGTCGCCCAGCTCGACGGCGACCTGACCGAGGCGTTGAACGCGGTTCACGACCTGCGGTGACCCGTAAGCCGCGCGATCGAGACGGTCAGGGTGATGGTGAGGCGGGGCGCAGCATCGGGACGTGGTCGATGCCGGCCTCCTCGTAGTGATCGCCACAGGTGACGTAGCCGAACGATCCGTACCACCGCTCGAGGTGAGCCTGGGCGCCGATCTTGATGGGCCGGTGTCCCCAGCGCTCGTGGGCGGCGTGGAGGAGGCGTCCTGACAACCCCTGACCACGGACCTCCCGTCGAGTGCAGACGCGGCCGAGGCGCCAGGGCTCGTCGTGGGTGAGGAACCGCAGGTAGCTCGTCGGTCCCTGCTCGTCGGCGAACCACAGGTGGGTCGTGGTGGGCAGCAGGTCGAGGTCGTCGACATCTGGCTCGTCGCAGCGTTGCTCGTAGGCGAACACCACGTCGCGGATCTTCCAGATGCCGTACAGCTCGACGGTCGTCAGCTGGTCGCCGGGCACGATGTGGACGTCACTCACCTGACCAGTGTGACCGAGTGGCGCCGCTTAGTCGTCGTCCACCGTGGAAATCGACAAGCTTGCGCCACTCGCGGTACCGGGGCAGCAGTGGCAGTGTGGGGTCATGGGACGAGAGCTGTTGACAGGCGATCAGGTGGCACAGGCCGAGGGACTCGGCGACTGGCGGCCGATCCTGGGGGCACTGGAGGCACGGTTCAGCACCGGCGACTTCGCCACTGGCGTGCGATTCGTCGACGCGATCGGGGAAGCCGCCGAGGAGGCGAACCACCACCCCGACATCACGCTGACCTACCCGTGGGTCCACGTGTTGTTGACCAGTCACGACGTGGGTGGGAAGACGCAGCGTGACGTCGACCTGGCGCGGCGGATCTCCGCGATCGCCGCCGATCTGGGCATCACCGCCGATCCGTCCGGGTTGCAGCGGGTCGAGCTCGGACTCGACGCGGCCGACATCTCGGCCGTGCGGCGATTCTGGGCCGCCGTCCTGCAGATGAAGGAGGTCGGCGAGGACGACCTGGTCGACCCGAACGGCGTCGATCCGACGATCTGGTTCCAGCAGACCGACCCGCACGACGAGCCGCGCCAGCGGTTCCACCTGGACCTGAGGCTTCCCCCGGACCAGGTCGAGTCACGGATCGAGGCGGCACTCGCGGCCGGGGGAACCCTGGTCAGCGACCGGTACGCTCCGCGATTCTGGGTGCTCGCCGACCCCGAGGGCAACAAGGTGTGCCTGTGCACCCACGTCACGCGGGAGGACTGACTGCTGCCAGGACACGATCGTGCAGGTCGATCAGTCGCCGCCGCAGGGGAGCGGCGCGCTCGGCAAACCGCTCCTGATGGGCCAGGTAGGCCGCCTTGCCGTCGGAGGTCTCGATCGGTATCGGTTCCAGCCCGAGTGAGCTGACGTCGTAGGGCGAGGCGCGCATGTCGACGCGCCGGATGTCGAGGGCCAGCTCGAACGTGTCGAGGACGATCGTGGCCTCGACGAACGGCAGCAGTCGGTACGCGGCCTTGTACAGGTCCATGTTGGCGTGCAGGCAGCCGGGCTGCTCGGTGGCCAGCTGGTCCGCGCGCGTCAAGGCGCGTACGTTGCGGGGCGCCGCCGGGCCGCTGAAGAAGCGGAAGGCGTCGACATGGGTGCACGACAACCGATGGGTCTCGACGACG
>DATMSF010000013.1:0-2602 GCA_035565535.1 Aeromicrobium sp. | reverse complement strand
CACGCCGCACCCTCCGAGCCCTGCGGGGCCTACTGGTCGTGCTGACGATCGTGTCGGCCTATCAGGCCTGGCAGCGCGGCTGGGAAGTCTCGGTCGCGGTCTCGGGCGACCTGCTGGCACTGTTCCTCGTCGGCCTCGCCTTCACCGCCACGACCCCGGTCGACGGGGTGCTGACGGCGGTCGAACGCGGTCTGCGCCCGTTGCGACCGATCGGGCTGAAGCCCGAAACCGTAGCAATGGCGTTCTCCCTGATGCTGGCTGCGCTCCCCGAGTTGATCGACATAGCCGATCAGACACGCGCCGCCGCCAAGGCCCGCGGCTTGGACCGCAACCCACGAGCCCTGCTGACGCCGTTCGCGATCCGAGCCGTCGCTCACGCCTTGGAGACCGGAGATGCCTTGCACGCCCGAGGTCTCGGCGACAGGTAGCGAGGGTGCTCCTCGACGCCGGATGCGATCCGTTCCAGGTCGACGGCCACCATGTCGGCAACCAGGTCCACGAACGAGATCTGACGACTCCAACCCAGGTCCAGCATCAACGCGGAGGCGTCGCCGATCAGACCCGGGGAATCTCCTGCACGCATGAGCCCTGGGTCCTGCGTGACACGTGACCACGGATCGTCGACTCCGGCGCAGGAAAACGCGGTCTCCACGAGATCCCGGATCGAGTGCAGCTGTCCGGATGCCACGACATAGTCTCGCGGGTCGTCCGCTCGTGCCATCAGCACAGCCGCCTCGATCACGTCCGTGGCCGCCGACCAGTCGCGAGCCGTGTGCAGGTTTCCCAACGCCACCGACTCGCGTCCGCCCGAGGCAATTTCAGCGGCCGCACGACAGATCTTGCGGGTCACGAACGCAGTCGGCCGGACCGGACTCTCATGGTTGTACAAGATCCCGACGGTGACGAACGTCCCGGCGGCGCGGGCCGCCTCGGCGAGGGCATGCACCTGTGCCTTCGACGTCGCGTAGGGATTCTGCGGATCGAGCACCGTCGACTCGTCCTGTGGATTGGGTGCGTCTGGGCCGAACACCTCAGATGTCGATGCCAGGAACACCCTTGCACCGGGGACGTACTCCCGGACCGACCGGAGCAAGACCTTGACGGCTCCGACGTTGACCGGTTCGACTTCTTCGGGTCTGTCGCGGCCCGCACCGACCGACGAGATGGCCGCGAAGTGGTAGATCTCGTCGGGCCGCAGTTCCTGGACTAACCTGGACAGCGCTACCCCGTCGCGCAGATCGATCGCTACCCGAGCGACGCCGTCGAGGTACGGATCCATGGCAGTCGACCCACCCGGACGCGTCGTGCCCACGACGTCCACACCCTCCGCGATCAAGCGACGCGCGGCGAGCACACCGTCTTGGCCACCGACACCGGTGACGAGCGCAGTTCGTCTCACGCTCGTTGCGACCACGTGGCCAGGTCCGCGTCGACCATGAGTCGCGCCAGTTCCTGCACGGAGGTAGAAGCAGTCCAGCCGAGCTCGGCTGCAGCCCGCGCCGGATCAGCGATCAAGGCATCGACCTCCGCCGGCCGCTCGTACCGGACGTCGGTCTCGACGTGGTCCTGCCAGTTGAGCCCGACGTGATCGAATGCGTACTGGCAGAACTCACGGACCGAGGTGCCGACGCCCGTTCCCAGGACGAAGGTCGACGGCTCGTCCTGTTGCACCATCAGCCACATCCCGTCGACGTACTCCTTCGCGTAGCCCCAATCGCGGATCGCGTCGAGATTACCCAGACTCAACCGGTCGAGGATCCCCGCCTTGATCTGGGCCACGCCACGCGAGATCTTGCGCGTCACGAACGACTCGCCACGACGCGGCGACTCGTGGTTGAACAAGATCCCCGAGACCGCGTACATGTCGTACGCCTCGCGGTAGTTGACCGTCACCGAGTGGGCGTAGAGCTTGGCCGCGCCGTAGGGAGACCTCGGGTGGAACGTCGATGACTCGTTGTGTGGCGGTGGTGTGGAGCCGAACATCTCCGACGTCGATGCCTGGTAGAACCGAGTGTCGATCAGCCCGGCGCTCCGGATCGCCTCGAGCAGACGCACGGCGCCGATGGCATCGGCAGAGGCGGTGTACTCGGGCATCTCGAACGACACCGCGACATGACTTTGCGCCGCCAGGTTGTAGACCTCATCGGGTCGGACGTCGCGAACGATGCGGTCCAGACTCACGCCGTCGGTCATGTCGCCGTAATGCAGGTGCAGGTGGTCGGCGGCCTGTGGACAGCTGAACCAGATCGGGTCGATCCTGCCGCGATTGAACGACGACGACCGCCGCACCAGACCGTGGACGTCGTACCCACGCTCGAGCAGGAGTTCGGCGAGGTACGAGCCATCTTGGCCCGTGATCCCGGTGATCAGCGCGCGTTTCATCCCAACTTCGTCCATTCGCTCATGACCGGCGTCCTGGGCACGCCGTCCGCCGACACACTACGGCCTCGACACAGGTGCGGTCGCGATCGGTATCGTTGCCGCGACATGGCCCGCCACCACCGAAGAGGATGAGATGTCCGAACTTCGTTCCGTCGCCACCGGTGAGCGCCTCCGCTGCCCGGCATGCCTGGCCACCTCACCTCGCCTCGGAGCGACGTCT
>DATMSF010000012.1:0-4143 GCA_035565535.1 Aeromicrobium sp. | reverse complement strand
CGAACGAGCCAAGTCGTTGCTGCAACGCACCCGGGGGATGAGCGAATCCGATGCCTTCGGGTGGATCCAGCGCACCGCGATGGACCTGCGAATGACGATGCGCGAGGTCGCCGAGGCCGTCATCGCGAACCGGGCCGAGCTGTCGGGGCTCGACGGCGCCGACGCAGCCGAGTCCGACTGAGCGCAGTCGAGCACGAGAGCGTTGGGTTACAAATCGGCTACGTTGTCGTGCCATTTGGTGTGACGTACACCATTCGGCCCGTTTCCTGACTAGCGTTCGGTGCACAGCAGGTTCTCACCTGCTGCGTTTCCATAACCTCCGGAGGATCGATGAAGCGCAATTCCACACCGCTCCGTCTTGCCGCCGTCGCAGCCGCCAGCGCACTCGTACTGGGTGCATGCGGCAGCAGCGACGACTCGGACGACGCCGGCGAGAAGACCGACGCCGCACCCGACTCAAGCGCCTGCAAGGTCGACGACACCAAGGTCGAGCCCACGACCAACAGCAAGGGTGGCGATGGCACGCTGACGATCGGCACGTTGCTGCCGGCCACCGGCAACCTGTCCTACCTCGGCCCGCCCGAGTTCGCCGGTGTCGACCTGGCGATCGCCGACATCAACCGCGCCGGCGGCATCTTCGGCAAGGACGTCGTCAGCGTCAAGGGTGACTCCGGCGACACCGACTCCGGCATCGCCCCGTCCGAGGCCGACAAGCTGATCAAGGCCAAGTCCGACGTCATCGTCGGCGCCGCCTCGTCCGGTGTGTCGTTCACGGTGATCGACAAGATCCTGAGCGCCGGCGTCGTGCAGTTCTCGCCGGCCAACACCTCGACGGACTTCGACACCGGCAAGTACGCCGAGCCGGACCTGTACTTCCGCACGGCACCGTCCGACATCCTGCAGGGCGCCGTGATGGCCAATCTGTTGGTCGAGGACGGCCGTCAGAACGTCGCCATCCTGGCTCGCCAGGACGCCTACGGCGAGACGCTGGCCAAGGAGGTCGAGAAGAACCTGACCGACGCCGGTTCGACGGTGGCCGTCAGCGAGCTCTACGACGAGAAGCGTGGTCCGTCCGACACGCAGATCTCGGCGGTCGCGAACGCCAAGCCGGACGCCCTGGTCCTGATCGCGTTCGAGGAGACCACCACGATCGTGCCGAAGCTCATCGAGGCGGGAGCCGGACCGGCCGACGTCCCGGCGTACTTCGTGGACGGCAACACCGCCAACTACGGTGCCGGTGACAGCGCCGAGCTGCCCGAGGGCACGCTCGAGGGGACCAAGGGCACGATCCCCGGTGCCGAGGCGACCGACGAGTTCAAGGCGTGCCTGGCCACGGTCGATGACAACTTGAAGGACTACGCGTACGCCGCTGAGTCCTACGACGCGGTCATCGTGTCGGCTCTGGCCGCGCTGTCGGCCGAGAGCGACGCCGGCAAGGACATCGCTGCTGCGATGGTCGAGGTCACCCGCGGAGGGGAGAAGTGCACCACGTTCGCGCAGTGCGCCAACCTGCTCGCCGACGGCGCCGACATCGACTACGACGGTGTCTCCGGTCCGATCGAGTTCGGCGAGACCGGTAGCCCGACGGCTGCCTCGATCGGCATCTACCAGTACGACGCCAAGAACAAGATCTCCCCGGTGAAGTACATCGCCGGCGAGATCTGATCGGACCCAGTCCGTTCCACGCAGCGGCCCCGATGCCCAGGCATCGGGGCCGTTGTGCTGGGTCGGGCACCGCAGCCGGCACGTGAGGTCCGAACGGGGACGAGACCGAGCGACCGAGGCCCTGCTGCACTGAGACCGTGCTGCCCGGTCGGTTCGATCCCGGTGGTTCTGCTGGTCGGTCCTACCCGATCAGCTCTGCTTGGCGCCCAGGGTGCCCAGGTACAGCTCGATGACCTTCGGGTCGTTCGCCAGCGCCTTGCCCGTGCCGGAGTAGGCGGTGGTGCCCTGGTCCAGCACGTAGCCGCGGTCGCAGATCTGCAGGCAGCGGCGGGCGTTCTGCTCGACCATGATGACCGAGACGCCCGCCTGGTTGATGTTGCGCGTCTGCACGAACACCTCGTCCTGCAGGACGGGGGAGAGGCCGGCCGAGGGCTCGTCGAGCAGCAGCACCGACGGCTCCATCATCAGCGCCCGGCCCATCGCGACCATCTGACGCTCGCCGCCCGACAGGTTGCCGGTACGCTGCTTGCGACGCTCGGCCAGTCGCGGGAAGATCCCGGCGACGAAGTCGAAGCGTTCGCGGAACTTCTTCGGCTCCTGATAGCAGCCCATCTCGAGGTTCTCCTCGATCGTCAGGCTGGGGAAGACGTTCTCGGTCTGCGGCACGAAGCCGATGCCCTTGCTGACCAGCTGGTCGGCGCGCTGGTTGGTAATCTCCTCACCGTTGAGCGTGACCGAGCCCTCGTGGATCCTGACCAGCCCGAACAACGCCTTGAGCAGAGTCGACTTGCCGGCCCCGTTGGGTCCGATGATGCCGACCAGCTCACCGGGCTTGCAGTACAGGTCGGCGCTGTTCAAGATGTTGACGCCCGGCAGGTAACCGGCGACCAGGCCGTCGGCGCGCACGACTGCCCCGTCGGCGTTCGCCAGGTGCTTCTCGCGTTCGGTCATGCTGGGTGCCTCGGTCATGAACCGGCCTCCTCGGCCTCGGCGTCGAGCTCGGCTTCCGCGGTGACCTCGAGCTGATCTTCGTTGAGTTCGGACAGGTCGGTGTCGTGGTGAGCGCCCAGGTAGGCGTCGATGACGGCAGGGTTGGCCATGACGGCCTCAGGAGTGCCCTCGGCGACGATCTGACCCTGAGCCATCACGATGACCCAGTCGGAGATGTCGCGCACCATGTCCATGTCGTGCTCGACGAACAACACGGTGCGCCCCTCGTCGCGCAGCGACTTCACGTGGCCGAGCAGCGACTGCTTCAGTGCCGGGTTCACGCCGGCCATCGGCTCGTCGAGCATGATCAGCTCGGGATCGACCATCAGCGCACGGGCCATCTCGAGCAGCTTGCGTTGGCCGCCGGAGAGCGAGCCGGCGAAGTCCTCGCGCTTGGCGTCCAGCTTGAACCGGACGAGCAGGTCGTCGGCCCGCGCCGTGATGTCGTCCTCCTGCGCCTTCCACAGCGCCTTGAACGGACCGGCCCAGAACTTCTCGCCGATCTGGCCGGTGGCGCCCAACCGCATGTTCTCGATGACCGTGAGCTTGGCCAGCACCTTCGTCAGCTGGAAGGTGCGGACCATGCCGGCACGGGCGACCTTGAACGCCGGCGTCTTGGCCAACGATCGGTCGTTGAACGACCACTCGCCCGAGTCGGGTTGGTCGAAGCCGGTCAGCAGGTTGAACAACGTGGTCTTGCCGGCGCCGTTGGGTCCGATCAGCGCCGTGATGACACCACGCTGGATCTCCACGCGTTCGACGTCGACGGCCGTCAGACCGCCGAACGTGCGCTTGATGTTCCTGCCCTTGAGGATCGGGTCGGGCTTGGCGGCTCCCGGCTCGTTCGGGACGCCCTGGAGCGCAGCGGCTGCCGCGCTGAGGCCCGTCGTGGTGTCAGCGGCCATCGATCGCTATCTCCCTCCGGTCGCCGAAGATCCCCTGTGGTCGGAAGATCATCAGCAGCATCAGTCCCAGGCCGAGCACGATGAATCGCACGAGGCTGGCCTGGGTGTCGGTCATCAGCCACTCGGGCATGAACGGATCGGCGCCCTTCGTCAACTGATCGAAGATCGAACCCAGTCCGGCGACCAGGAACCAGAAGATGATCGAGCCGATCACGGGGCCCAGGACCCGGGCTGCGCCGCCGATCAGCAGTGCGGCGTACGCGTAGAAGGTGAACGTCGTGTTGAAGTCCGTGGGGACCGCCGACGCCTGCTTCAAGATGTGGAAGATGCCGGCGATGCCGCCGAACACGCCGCCGAGCATCAGCGCCTGCATCTTGTAGGAGAAGACGTTCTTGCCCAGCGAGCGGACGGCATCCTCGTCCTCACGGATCGACCGGAGCACCCGGCCCCACGGGCTGCGCATCAGGGCCCAGACGACCAGGCAGGACAGCGCCACGAGCGTCCAGCCGACCGTGATCGACCACAGGTCGTTGCGCGTGAACGACACGATGCCCAGGTCCAGCCGCTCGTTGTAGGGGTTGAG
>DATMSF010000011.1:0-4318 GCA_035565535.1 Aeromicrobium sp. | reverse complement strand
CGCGCCTCGGGGTCGATCTCGTGGACGCGATTGAGGTGCTTGCTGAAGTCGATGACGACTCCGGTGCCGATGGCGTTCCCCGCGATCGAGGTGCCCGCGCCGCGCGAGGTCACCGGCACGCCGGCGCGCGCGCAGACGTCGATCGTCGCCAGCACTTCCTCGACCGCCCGGGGCCGCACGACGACCTGCGGCACGACCCGGTACAGCGAGGCATCGCTGCTGTAGAGGGCACGCGTGAGCGTCGAGTCGTCGACATCGCCGACCCCCGCCACCCGCAGCTCCCCAGCCACGTCCTGCACCACCGTCGTCACAAGTAGCATGCTACTGCATTCCCCCGACTCCCGAGGGGATCGCGAGTGCCCAGGGGCGGAGGGGGGTGGTGGGGGGTAGGAGGAGCGTGGCGGTGTGGAGCAGGTGGTCGCGCATCGCGGCGGCGGCGCGAGTGGGATCACCGGCGACGACCGCTTCGACGATCGGAGCGTGCTCGTCGGCGATCTCCCGCAGCGAGCGGGTCGTGCCGGCGGTCGAGACGCCTCTGACCTGGATGGAGTCGCGCAGGCGATCGACCTCCCGGGCCAGTCGTGCGTTGCCGAGGGCCTCCCCGAGCGCGGCGTGCAGCAATCGATCGTGGCGCATGAACGTCGGCTCGTCCGCATCGACCGCGGCCCGCCTCATGGCATCGAGCGCCTGCTCCAACCGTGTGGCCAGGTCGTCGTCGGTGGCCGAGGCGGCCGCCGCCGCTGCGGGGACCTCCAGCATCAGGCGCAGCTCGAACACGTCCCGGACGTCCTCGGCTCGCACACCGCGGATCGTGATGCCGCGGTTGCGCTCGATCGTCACCAGCCCCAGATCGGCCAGTCGGACCACGGCTTCTCGCACCGGCGTCCTCGACACGCCCAGCTCGTCGGCCAACCGGTAGATCGAATGGCCCGTGCCCGGAGCCAGCGCCCCGGTCAGGATCCGTCGACGCAGCTCGTCGAAGACATCGGCCACCGACGACTCACCACAGCTCGACGGACTGCTCGAGGATGACCGCGACGTCGTCCTCGGTCACCTCGCGCGGTGCCGTGGCCAGCAGCCGCTGCTGCTTCATGGTTCCCTCGACGAGCGCATCGATGTCCGATGCCGCGAAACCGACTTCGCCCAGACCGGACGGAATCCCGACATCGCGCATGATCGAGGCCAGCACGGTCGGCAGCTGCTCACGTGGATCGGACTGCTGCTCGGCGTCCGGTGCCAGCAACGCGGCAGCCCGCGCGTGCCGTTCGGGTGAGGCCTCGAAGGTGAACCGGAATGCGGCCGGCGCCGTCAGCGAGACCGCCATGCCGTGCGGCACCAGGCCGTGATCGGCACCGTCGTTGTGCCGCGGGTAGTCAGCGGGATGGAAGTCGACGGGAGCCTGACCGGCGATCGGATAGGCGTTGGCGTGCGGGATGTGCACCCCGGCGTTGCCGAAGCCCAGCCCGGCGAACGTGGCCGCCATCGCCATCTCGGTGCGCGCCGTGACGTCATCGCCGTGGTGCACCGCGCGTCGGAACGCCGACGACATCAACGACATCGCCTTCTCCGACCACATGTCGGAGATCGGGTTGGCGCCGCAGTACGGCACACGCTGGCTGGGCTGCTTGTGCTCGTACGACGTGAACGGTCGGGCCGTGTAGCTCTCGAGAGCGTGACACAAGATGTCCAGCCCTGCCGCCGCCGTGACCCCCGCCGGCTGCGACATCGTCAGCTCGGGGTCCACCACGGCCATGGCCGGTCGCAGACGGGCGTGCGAGATACCGGTCTTGACGTGCTGACTGACCACGTCGAGCACGCAGATCGTGGTGCTCTCGCTGCCGGTGCCGGTCGTCGTCGGGACCGCGACGAGCGGCAGCAGTGCGTTGACCGGGGCACGGCCACCGCCCACAGGGGCGTTGACGTAGTCCATCAGCTCCCCCTCGTTGGTCAACAACAGGTTGACCGCCTTGGCGGTGTCGATGCTGCTGCCCCCGCCCACGGCGACGATCGCGTCGAACGGCCCGTTCGCGCGGCCGAAGTCGATCGCCTCGGACAAGCTCGCGTCGGTCGGTTCGACCCGCGCGCGATCGAACACGACGGCCTCGATGCCGTCGCGCCTGACGGCATCGGCGATCTCGCCGGGGGCCCCCGCCGCGGCGACCCCGGGATCCGTCACGATCAGGACGCGGCGAGCCCCGAGGTCGGTCAGGTCGTGGCCGAGCTCGTGTCGTGCGCCTGCGCCGAACTTCAGGCCGGGTGCACCGTAGGTGAAGACCGATTCCGGATTCATGGGCTCAAACGCCACCGTGTACTCCCGTTCTCGAGATGTTGGGCTTCAGGATACGCCGACAAATTGCACGAACTGTGCAACTAGTTCTGCTCCACGACCACGAAGTCGCTGACGTGCGACAACACGTGCTCGACCATCGGCAGCACCGGTGTGTACTCCACCCCGACCGCATCGACCGGCACCCACGTGGCGAAATCGGTCGACCCGCCGACCTCCACGACACGAGGAGACTGACGCACATCGACCGTGACGGCATACAGTAAGTGAACGCCGTGGTAGTCCTCGTACATGTCGTCACGGCCGTGATCGACGACGTGGATGTCATGGACGTCGATCAGCCGCGAGGTCAGCGCCGCCAGGCCGGTCTCTTCGTACAGCTCTCGGACGACCGCCTCGTGCGGCGACTCGCCGTGATCGACACCCCCGCCCGGCAACGTCCACCAGCCGGCCGGGAAACCGGTCGGCGAGATGCGCGTCAACAGGATTTCTACGGTTCCGGGCGCGGTCTCACGGAATGCGACCGCGTAGGCGCCCAGCCGCTGGGCGCGACGAGGCTCACCAGGATTCATCAGTCCCTTTTCAGGCACGATCCATAGAATCACACCCATGAGCGCGCTCGAGCCGTTGCCCGTCGTGACCAGCCCACCCAAGAAGCGCGTCGCCTATCTGGACAACGCCCGGTACTGGGTCATGTTGTTGGTGGTGATCGGGCACTCGTTGCCGCAGTACGACTCCGTCGACTCGGCCCGCGGGCTCTACATGTGGATCTACACCTTCCACATGCCGTTCTTCATCCTGATCTCGGGGTACACGGCTCGTCGGTACATGGGCGACGCCCGGCAGATCCAACGGCTGGTCAGCACGTTGATTGTGCCGTATCTGTTCATCGAGACCACGATGCAGTTGATCTTGCGCGGCTACGGCAAGGGGCCCGCCCACTTGGCGATCCTGTCGCCGGCATGGGTCGGGTGGTTCCTGGCCGCCCTGGTCGTGTGGCGGCTGACGACTCCGATCTGGCGCGCTTTGCGTTACCCGATCGCGACGTCGATCGCGATCTCTCTGCTGGTGGGGCTGATCGAGGTGCCGAACGTCCTCGGAATGCCCAAGATCCTGGGATTCTTGCCGTTCTACGTCGTCGGGCTACACATGACGCGCGAGCGCTTCTTGTGGCTGACCCAACTGCGGGTGCGCCTCGCGGCAGCGGTCGTCTTGATCACCGCCTTCGTGATCTGCCAGATCAACGCCCAGAAGTGGACCGTCACGTGGTTGCTGTGGAAATCCCGGTATGACGAGGACCCCCTGGGCGCTACCGCATGGCAAGGCATGGCGCAACGTGCCGAATTGCTGGTCATCGGTTTCTTGTTGACGTTCGCCGCGCTGTCGCTGATCCCGAATCGCCGCTCGGTCCTGACGTCGCTTGGCGAACGCACATTCTATTGTTATCTGCTCCACGGCTACGTCATCCTGTTGCTGCGTGAGCAGTGGGACGTCTTCCACAACACCCAACATTTGGACGTGGTCGCGACGATCGGCGCGCTAATCCTGGCCGTCATCCTGGCCAATCTGCTGATGACCAAACCGGTCAAGACGGTGTTCCGCCCCTTGTTCGAACCCAAGCTCAGTTGGCTGTTTCGACCCCCGTCACCGTCCGCGACGAACCCGGCGACGCCCCGACCGGCGATGTCAGATGCAGCCGATCCCAGACGCGATGAAACTAGCCGCGACGAGGTTAGCCGCGACGAAACTGACGGCACGCGCTGACCACACGACCGCGGGGCGCAGCCGCCGGCCATCGAACGGTCATGACGAACGGCCCCCGCCGAGGCGAGGGCCTTTCGTCGAGACGATGATCAGCTGTCGTACGAGACGAAGTCGCTGTCGTCGATCGTGATGGTGTCGGAGCCGAAGCCGTAGTCGAAGTCGCCGTAGCCGGTGACGGCGTAGGCGGCCTGACGGGCCTCCTCGGTCGGCTCGACCCGGATGTTGCGGTACCGGTCCAGACCGGTGCCCGCCGGGATGAGCTTGCCG
>DATMSF010000010.1:0-4873 GCA_035565535.1 Aeromicrobium sp. | reverse complement strand
CCACGGGGCGCCGATCGCTGCGCCGAGTGTCGTGGAGGCGGCGATGATGCCCGCTTGGGTGTAGGTGCCGTCGAGGTGCTTGACGACCAGGAGCGTGAACGCCAACGGAGCCGCCATGGGAGGCATCCGGGCGAAGAACGCCACGACGAACAGGTGCCGGATGCGACTGTCTCGGAGGAGCTCGAGATAGCCGGACAGATTCACCGGCCTATTCTCGCACCGGGGTCCGACACCTACTGCCGTGCAGGTGGCTTGACAGCAGGCGTTAGCGTATGCCCCGTCGCATCATCCCCAGGAGAACTCTTGACCAGCCTCGTCATCGTGGAGTCACCGAACAAGGTCCGTAGCATCGCGGGCTACCTCGGTGACGGCTACGTCGTGGACTCATCCGTCGGCCACATCCGGGACCTGCCGCGCAGCGCCGATGAGATCCCCGCCAAGTTCAAGGGGCTGAGCTGGGCGCGTCTGGGCGTCGACATCGACAACGACTTCGAGCCGGTCTATGTCGTCTCGGCCGACAAGAAGAGCCAGATGGCCAAGCTGAAGAAGCTGCTCAAGGACGCCGACGAGCTCGTCCTGGCGACCGATGAGGACCGCGAGGGCGAGGCCATCGCGTGGCATCTGCTCGACGAGCTGAAGCCGAAGGTGCCGGTCAAGCGCATCGTCTTCAACGAGATCACCAAGGACGCGATCCAGCGCGCCATCGCGAATCCGCGCGACGTCGACATGGATCTGGTCGACGCCCAGGAGACCCGACGCATTCTCGACCGCATCTACGGCTACGAGGTGTCGCCGGTGCTGTGGAAGAAGGTCATGAGCGGGCTGTCGGCCGGTCGTGTCCAATCGGTCGCGACGCGTCTGGTGGTCGAGCGCGAGCGTGAGCGGATGGCGTTCAAGGTCGCGTCGTACTGGGATCTCGAGGCCTATTTCGATGCCGGCGAGCAGCACGATCCGCGGACCTTCCCGGCCAAGCTGACCAGTGTCGACGGCAAGCGGGTCGCGACGGGGCAGAACTTCGACAACGCGGGCAACCTGACGAAGCCCGACGTCGTCCATCTGGACGAGATCGCGGCATCGGCCCTTGCCGACGGACTGCGCGATCAGACGTTCACGATCACGTCGGTGGAGTCCAAGCCGTACACGCGGCGTCCGTACCCACCGTTTCGCACCACGACGTTGCAGCAGGACGCTTCCCGCAAGTTCGGTTTCGGTGCGGCGCGCACGATGCAGGTGGCCCAGCGACTCTACGAGGGCGGCCACATCACGTACATGCGTACCGACTCGGTGACGCTGTCGAACACGGCGTTGACGGCCGCTCGCGCCCAGGTCGCCGAGGTCTACGGTGCCGAGTACCTGCCGGACGCGCCGCGCGTGTACACCGGCAAGGTCAAGAACGCCCAGGAGGCGCACGAGGCGATCCGTCCGGCGGGCGAGACGTTCAAGACCCCGCAGGCGACCGGCCTGACCGGTGATGAGCTCAAGCTGTACGACCTGATCTGGAAGCGCACCGTGGCGTCGCAGATGAGCGACGCCAAGGGCAACCAGGTCTCGATCCGCATCGGTGCGGAGGCGTCGACCGGTCAGCGCGCCGAGTTCAGCGCCTCGGGCCGAACCATCACGTTCTACGGCTTCTTGAAGGCCTACGTCGAGTCCACCGACGACGACAACGAGGACGACAAGCAGACCAAGCTGCCCAACGTGGCCGAGGGCGACACGATAGTGCCGGTCGAGCTGGGTCAGTCGGGCCATCAGACCAAACCGCCGTCGCGCTACACCGAGGCCACGCTGATCAAGGAGCTGGAGGAGCGCGAGATCGGCCGTCCGTCGACGTATGCATCGATCATCGGCACGATCCAGAATCGCGGCTACGTGTACAAGAAGGGCACCGCGCTGGTGCCGGCGTGGATCGCGTTCAGCGTGGTCCGCCTGCTGGAGCGGCACTTCAGCCGGCTGGTCGACTACGGGTTCACCGCCGAGCTGGAGGACGTGCTCGACGGCGTGGCGAAGGGCGAGGAGGACCGCGTCGCGGTGCTGCAGTCGTTCTGGACGGGTGAACGGGCCAACGACACCGGCTTGAAGCGGTTGCTCGACAACCTGCCCGACATCGACGCTCGCGAGATGGCGACCTTCCCTCTGGGTGAGGACATCGCGGTGCGTGTCGGTCGTTACGGTCCGTACCTCGAGGGCCCTCCGTTCACGGAGGGCGAGGACGGCAAGAAGGTTCCGACGCGAGGGAACATTCCCGAGGACCTCCCACCGGACGAGCTGACCTTGGAGAAGGCCAAGGAGCTGCTGGCCACTCCCGCCGGAGCCGAGCGCAAGCTGGGTCCTCACCCCGAGACGGGCCTGATGGTCACGGTGCGCAACGGTCGTTTCGGGCCGTACGTCACCGAAGCACTGCCCGAGGACGCGAAGAAGGGTGCCAAGCCGCGCACGGCGTCCTTGTTCAAGACGATGTCGCTGGACCTGATCACGCTCGACGAGGCGGTTCAGCTGCTGACGCTGCCCCGCACGATCTACGTCGACGAGGACGGCACGCCGGTGACGGCCCAGAACGGTCGCTACGGTCCGTACCTGAAGAAGGGCACCGACTCGCGCTCGTTGGAGAAGGAGGAGGAGCTCCTCACGATCACCGAGGAGCGGGCCCGCGAGATCTACAGTCAGCCCAAGACATACGGCCGCCGCGCTGCCGCCGCACCGCTGAAGGAGTTCGGCGACGACCCGGTCAGCGGCAAGCCGGTCGTGGCCAAGGACGGCCGCTTCGGCATGTATGTCACCGACGGTGAGTACAACGCCACCTTGCGCAAGGACGACGCACTGGACACGCTGACTCCCGAGCGTGCCTTCGAGCTGTTGGCCGAGCGCCGAGCCAAGGGGCCGGCGAAGAAGGGCGGCCGCAAGAAGAGCACGGCCAAGAAGAGCACGGCCAAGAAGGCTCCGGCGAAGAAGGCCGCGGCGAAGAAGTCGTAGGACCGGGCCGCCGCGCAGGTCGGACCCGCCGACTAGTCTCGACGCATGCAGCCGCGCTTCACCGACACGGGTGTCTTCATCGCGTTCGAGGGCGGCGAAGGCGGCGGCAAGTCGACGCAGGCGGCCTTGCTGGCCGATTGGCTCACGGGCCGAGGCCATGCGACGTTGTTGACCCGCGAGCCGGGCGGCACCGACATCGGTCGACAGCTGCGTTCGATCGTGCTCGGGCACCAGACCGGTGAGCTGTCCGCGCGCACCGAGGCGCTGTTGTACGCCGCCGACAAGGCCGAGCACGTCGACTCGCTGCTGCTGCCCGCCCTGGCCGACAGGCAGGTCGTCATCACCGATCGTTATGTCGACTCGGCGCTGGCCTACCAAGGCGCCGGCCGGACGCTCGACGTCGCCGAGGTCGAACAGGTCAACCGTTGGGCCACTGCCGGTCTGCGACCTCACCTGACGGTGGTCCTCGACGTCGACCCCCAGGTCGGTCTGTCGCGGTTCGAAGGAGCCGACCGCATCGAGGCCGAACCGTTGGAGTTCCATCAGCGAGTGCGGCAGGGGTTCCTCGATCTGGCGGCCCGCGACCCCGAGCACTACCTGGTGCTCGACGCCACGGTGGATCGCGACGAGCTGCACGGCCGCATCCGCCAGGCGGTGCTTCCGTGGCTGGAGCAGGCGCGATGAGCGTCTGGACCGAGCTGGTCGGTCAGCAGCCGGTCGTGGAGACGCTGCGCGCTGCTGTCGCGTCGGCGTCGGGCGACGGTCGCTCGATGACACACGCCTGGCTGTTCACCGGGCCACCTGGGTCGGGTCGTTCCAACGCCGCGCGCGCCTTCGCGGCGGCACTGCAGTGCGAGCGACAAGGATGTGGTGAGTGCCGATCGTGCCTGACGGTCGCGGCCGGTAGCCACGCCGACGTCACCTTGATCAGCACCGACGGCCTGTCCATCGGGGTCGACACGATTCGCGAGTACGTGCGCACCGCCGCCCTGCGTCCGGCCGTGGGGCGCTGGCAGATCATGATCGTCGAGGACGCCGATCGGCTCACCGACCAGGCGGCCAACGCGTTGTTGAAAGCCGTGGAGGAGCCGACGCCGCACGCGGTGTGGATGCTGTGCGCCCCCGCCATCGAGGACGTCGTCATCACGATACGGTCGCGGTGCCGGCCGGTCCTGCTGCGCACGCCACCCACCGCCGACATCGCACGGCTGCTGACCGAGCGCGACGGCGTCGAACCGCAGCTGGCCGCAGCCGCCGCCGCGGCGTCGCAGGGCCACATCGGCCGGGCCCGAGGTCTGGCGCGTGACCCCGATGCGCGCGAGCGACGCCGTGCTGTGCTGAAGATCCCGGCGTCGCTGCGCACGGTCGCCGACTGCCTGCAGGCCGCGCAGCGGGTCGTGGACGAAGCGACGGCCCGTGCCAACGACCGGGCCGAGTCGTTGGAGAACAACGAGCTGGCCGACCTCAAGCAGGCATGGGGGGTCGAGGATCGAGGGCGTCGTCCAGCCGGCTACGCCGGTGCGTTGTCGGCCTTGGAGAAGGAGCAGAAGCGTCGCCGCACCAGGTTGGTGCGCGATGCGATCGATGCGGTCCTGCTCGACCTGCTGGCGCTGTGCCGCGACGTCGTGTCGGTGCAGTGCGGCACGGGAGCCGCCCTGATCAACGCCGACGCGGCCGAGGAGGTGCAGCGGCTCGCCGACCTGTGGACAACCGAGTCGACCATCCACACGATCGATGCCATCGTCGAGTGTCGTGAAGCACTGGCTGCCAACGCAGCCTTGCCGTTGACCCTGGAGCGAATGATGTTGGAGCTGCGCCGATGACCACACCTGCCGACGCGAGGCGCTCGGTCACCAAGATCGTCGTCCTGTACGTCGTGCTGGCCCTGATCGGAGCCGGCATC
>DATMSF010000009.1:0-3059 GCA_035565535.1 Aeromicrobium sp. | reverse complement strand
GTGGCAGGCCCGGTTCAAGATTGGCCGCGTTCAGGTGGATTCAGCGACCCGTGACACCAAGCGTGAAGCCGAGGCGTGGCTGCGCAGGCAACGGGCCGCGCATCGGGACGGATACGATCCGCGTCTCGGAAAGGTGCGCGTCTCCGTTCTGTTGACCGAATGGCTCAAGATGCGCGAGTCGGCTGTCAGTTCGACCACCTACGCGACCGATCAGCAGCTGTCCGTCTCGAAGGTCCTACCCGAGTGGTTCAAGCAGATGAACGTCAACGCGGTCACCTCCAAACATGTCGAGCAGTGGCAGAGCGCGTTGTTGGCGCGGGGGCTGACGGCGACGTCGGTCCGTCGCTATCGATCGTCCCTGTCACCGTTCTTCGGTTGGTGCGTCAGGGAGCACTACATCCAGGTCAATCCCGTCGCTCCGGTCGATCCGCCGAAGGACTGGCGTGCCGACCTCGGAATCAATCCCTTCAACGAGAAGGAACTCGCTGACGTCGCAACGGACGTAGCCAAGTTCGACCAGACCTACGCGACCTTGGTCACCGTGCTGGGATGGACCGGGATTCGATGGGGCGAAGCACGGGCCATGCCCGTAGCCGGGTTCGTGCACGAGGCCACACCGCTGCTGCTGGTAAGTCGATCACAGACGGAGGGGAACGCGGTCAAGAACACCAAGTCGGGCAAAGTACGTCGCGTACCGCTGGCGAACACCGCGCTCCCCCTCGTCGAGGAGTTCGCCGCAGGCAAGGCCCCGGACGACCTGCTGTTCACCACGCCAAGCGGTGGACAGCTTCATCGGGCGACGTTCATCCGCAAGACCCACTGGACGCCAACTGCCAAACACCCTGGCACCGGTCGCGGACGCTCGATTCACGATCTGCGACACACCGCAGCCTGCTTGTGGCTGTCCAAAGGAGTCCCGCTCGGCACCGTCCAGGCATGGCTTGGACACGCCTCGATTGCCACCACCAACAAGTACCTGCACCACCTCGGCGACTACGCCGACCGAGTCGCTCTGGACCTGCTCAATTGAGCGGGGGTGTTGAGGGGGTGTTGGCGCCGCCCTTGGCCTCGATCCTCGAGACGAGGAACAGACCGCGATTATTACTGGAATCCCAGTCCTTTTTCGATTTGTGGAGCATAGGAGATTCGAACTCCTGACCTCTTCGATGCGAACGAAGCGCGCTACCAACTGCGCCAATGCCCCTCGGCGTGCCAGTTTACACGGAGTCAGCCGTTGACCGCGCGCGGTTCCTCGCCGGCCTCGGCCGCAGTCGAACGCTGGGGCAGCTCGGTGTCCTCGCCCTCGACGTGGCCGGAGGTCCAGGTGCCGGGCTGGGAGAAGTCGATGGTGCGCACCGTGCGACCGGCCCGCGGTTTGGTGACGTAGGTCGGCACGGTGATCGGCAGCGGGTCCCACAATGCCTCACCGGTCGTCGACGCACTCGGCACCGCGATGACGATCTGGTCGTCGAGGGCGTCCTCGGCCAGCGGTGCGTCGTGCTCCATGACGTGGACGCGACCGGGATCGACGTCCTCGAACTGGTGCGACACCACGACGGTGTCCTCGTCCTCCATGGCCGGAGGGGCAACATCGGGCGTGGGCTCGGTCCGCACCCGCGGCTTCGACAGCCCCAGCTTGCCGCGCACCTGGATGCGGCAGGCCACCAGCCATGCCACGATCAGCACGACCGGCGCGATGACGGCCAGCTTGCTGATGACACCGGCCAGCGCGACAGCCGAGGTGAGGATCAACAGTCCGATGAGGGTCAGCAGGGTGCGGCGGCGACGCCGTGCCGCCAACCGTGCGGCCGGGCGATCGAGCCGACGAGCGGCAGGAGCGATGTCGGACTTGTCGACCTGATCGACTGCCGGGGCCTTCTTGGTCCTGATGACGCGACCGCGCTCGCCGGCGTCCTCGACACCGGCGTTGCGGCCCGCTTCGTCGTAGCGGCGCAGCACGAGCGGCACGAAGTACGCCGCCCACACGACGACCACGAACGCGAGAATCAATCCGCTGCTGGAACCCACGTCTAGAACGGTAGGCAACCTCGAGCCGAACCCGGCGGATCAGCGACGCGTGTCGGCGGACTTTCTGTTGCAGATGTGACTGCAGTGACTCAACTCAGTCGGTCGATGACGCGTCCGTGCACCTGCGGAGCGAGCAGCTGGAACAACCGATGGTCGCGCCACTGTCCGTCGATGTGCAGGTACTGCGGGGCGAGACCGACGTCGGTGAAGCCGAGCTTGTCGACCACTCGCAGGCTGGCCACGTTCTCCGGCCGGATCGCGACCTCGATCCGGTGCAGGCCGACGTCGAACAGCAGGTGGTCGCAGACCAGCGCGACGGCCGTCGGTGTCACACCCCGGCCCGCGTGCGACTGCGAGATCCAGTAGCCCAACGTCGCCCAGCGAGCGGACCCCCAGGTGATGTTCGAGACCGTCAGCATGCCGACCATCTCGTCCTCCCACGTCATGGCGAACGGCATGCCCAGTCCACGCCGCGCGCGCCGCCGCAGCGACCGGATGAGCGCCGCCGTCGACGTCGCGGGCGGACCGGCCTCCGGCGGCAGCGTCGCGTCCCACGGCTTGAGCCAGTCGTGGTTGTCAGCACGCAGTCGCGCCCAGGTGCTGGCGTCGCGGCGACGCACCGGCCGGAGTCCGATCGTGCCATGCCGCAGCGTGGCCGGCCAGCCAGGGGTCATGCTCAGTAGGGCCGATCGAGCACCAGGGTGCGAACGGTGTCGCCCATGTTCAGCGCCGTCTCGTCCTCACCGACGATGATCAGCGCGTTGGCCTGCGCCAGCACCCCCACCAGGTGCGAACCCGTGCCGGGCAGAGGTGTGACCTTGGCCCCCTTGTGGGTCACCTCGAAGTACGCCGGGACGTACTGCCGCGCGCCGGACTCCCCCTGGACGTCCTGCGCCAGCACGGCGTGCACCATCGGACGTCGGTACGGCGTCCGTCCCATCATCCGCCGGATCGCCGGCAACACGAAGACCTCGAACGAGACGTAGGCAGAGATCGGATTACCCGGCAGCGCGATCAGCGGGGTCTGCTCG
>DATMSF010000008.1:0-6201 GCA_035565535.1 Aeromicrobium sp. | reverse complement strand
ACCGCCACACATGAACTCGTGCTCTCGGGTCGCTCGTGGACCTTCGGTGACGAGGTGACGACCGACGACATGTTTCCCGGGTACGCCATGCGTCTGCCGATCCCGCAGGCCGCACACGAGATGTTCGACGCATCACGCAAGGGCTGGCCCGAGATGGTGCGGGCCGGCGACATCGTCGTCGGCGGCGCGAACTTCGGGCTCGGATCGAGCCGGCCGGTGGCCTTGTTGTTTCGTGAACTCGGCGTCGCCTGCCTGCTCGCCGAGAGCTTCAACTCGCTGTTCCTGCGCAACTGCATCAACTACGGCCTGCCGATCCTTGCCGTGCCGGGAATTTCGTCAGCCGTCACCGAGGGCGACGAGTTGAGCGTCGACATCGTCAACGCGACCGTCCGGAACAACTCGACCGGGGCCGTCCTCACGTCGAAGCCCTACCCCCAGTTCCTCGTCGAGATCCTGCAGCGCGGCGGCCTGCTGCAGCGCCTAGAAGAAGACGGCTACCTACGACCGGGCACCACCGATTAGGAGCATCAGATGTCAACCACGCGCAAACTGTCCGCGGCCCTGGCAAGTTCCGTCGTCACGATCGGTCTGCTTGCCGGTTGTTCGGGAGCCGAATCCCGCGACGCCGATCCCGACAATCCGGTCAAGATCGACATCACGGTCACACACGACACCGAGCCGTTCTCCGTGCCGTGGCTCGTGGGGATCGACCAGGGCTTCTTCGAGAAGCGCGGCGTCGAGGTCGGCCAGATCGTGCCAGGAAAAGGCGGAGCGTCGACGATCCAGAACCAACTGTCGGGCGACCTTCCGATCGCCGATACGAGCTTCCCGGCCGTGGTCGACGCGAAGACGAGCGGTGCCGATCTCGTCATCGTCGGCGGCGCCGTGCAGTCGTTGGCGGGCAACGATTTCTACGCGCTCGCGCAGAACCAGGCGGTGAACTCCGTCGAGGATGTGAAGGTCTGGTCGTTCACCAGGGAAGGCTCCGTCACGCAGCAGCTGACCTACCTGTTGCCCGACGCCGAAGGGATCGACGCCGACGCCGTCCAACGCAAGGCGGCAGGCGGGCTCGGCGAGGGCATCGCGCTGCTCGAGGGCGGCGACGTCGATGCCGCCGTCGTCCCCATCGCCGAAGCGCTCAAGAACGCGCAGGCCTACAAGCTCGTGGTCTCGGCCAAGGAAGTGATCCCGAAGTTCCAGCAGACCGTGATGACGACGACGCCCGAGTACGCCGAGGAGCACCCGAATGTGATCAAGGCGATCACCGCCGGCTACGACGAAGCCGTCGGGTGGACCAGGGACAATCCGCAGCAGGCCGCCGCGATCTGGGCCAAGCACACCAAAGAGGACACCGCGGTCGCAGAAGAGATCGTGGCGAGCTACCTCGAATCCGACTACTGGGGCGTCGGATTCAACTCCGAGGCGATTGCCAACGCGTTGAAGGGCTTCGAGCTCGTCGGCAAGGACGCGTCAGAGGTCGACCTGTGTGAGCTGTTCGACCCGCAGTACCTCCCTGAAGGCGCGTCCACGACAGCCGCCGAGAACTGCTGACCTCTCGCCCTCGAAGGGAGACCACCATGCGACCAACCGCGGAGACAATCATGACCGACCAGCGAAGCGTCCGGCCGATCGTCGAGGTGTCCGGCTGTGTACAGCGGTTCGGCGGACTCCACGCCCTGGGACCGATCGATCTCACGATCCGATCCGGTGAGTTCGTGTCGATCGTCGGCCCGAGCGGGTGTGGCAAGTCGACGCTGCTGGAGTTGGTCGCAGGTCTCCAGGTCCCGGCCGACGGCGGGGTCTCGGTGGCAGGCGAGCCACTGCGCGGGCCGCGTGACCGCACCGCGATAGCGTTTCAGGAGTCGGCGACACTGCCCTGGCGGACCGTGCGGGACAACGTCGCGTTTGCGCTCGAGGTGCGCGCGGTGCCGAAAGCGGAACGCCGCCGACGTGCCGACGAGTTGATCCGCACGGTCGGACTCGCGGGGTTCGAGGACAATTATCCGTCGCAGTTGTCCGGCGGGATGCGTCAGCGCGTGGCCATCGCGCGCTGCCTGTCGATGGATCCCGACCTGATCCTGGCCGACGAACCGTTCGGCGCCCTCGACGAGCAGACGCGGTTGCTGATGTCGTTCGAGTTGATGCGCGTGGTCGAGGAGTTGTCCTGCGGCGTTCTGTTCATCACGCACAGCATTCAGGAGGCCGTGCTGTTGTCCGACCGCGTACTGGTGATGAGTGCCCGCCCGGGAACGATCCTCGACGAGATCCACGTCGATCTGCCACGTCCGCGCGACGAGCACACGCTGGCCTCACCGAGGATGGCGGCGCTCACCGAAAGGATATGGGCGCAGCTCAAAGACGAGGCAGGCAAGGCGATGGAAGCGACCCTGCGATGACGTCGGCGGAAACCGTGGCCACCACACCGGCGCCCGCCGCACCGGTCCGGACATCACGCGCCGCGCGCTCGGGTGTCCCCCGCTATGTGCGGCCGCCGGCAAAACGGGTTCTCGCGCTGCCCGCGGGTGTGTGGCGGCTCATCCTGATCATCGCGTTCTTCGGAGGCGTCGAGATCCTCGCGCAATCCGGTGCGGTGCCGCGACTGTCACTGGTGCCGGTGTCAGAGATGGCCGTGCAGGCCGGTGAACTGCTGACCGACACGGATTTCCTGGTGAACGATCTGCTGCGCAGTGCGGGCATCGTCGTGGTCAGCTTCGTCGTGGCATCTGTGCTCGGCGTGGCGGTGGCATACCTGATGTGGCGCAGTGCCGTCGTCCGTTCGGCGCTCGAGCCATACCTCAGCGTCTTCTATGCGGTGCCGACGTTCGCGGTGTATCCGATCCTCGTCGTCCTGTTCGGCGTGGGCGTGTGGCCGATCGTCGTGCTCGCGTCGACGTTCAGCATCGTCGTCGTCATCCTGAACTCCCTGGCGGGCTTCGACTCGGTACCCGAGGTGGTGAGCAAGCTCGACCGGTCGTTGAAGCTGACCCGCTGGCAGTCCTTCCGCCTCATTCTCCTGCCGTCGGCCATGCCCGATATCGCGGCCGGTGTGAAGCTGTGCATGGCGTACTCCGTGATCGCCACTCTGGCAATGGAGTTCATCCTGGCCTCCGACGGACTCGGCAACTTCATCGCCGACGCCTACGACAGCTTCGCGGTCGCCGAGATGTACGGCGCGATCCTGATCGTCGGGGCTCTCGCGCTCATCGCGAACCTGGGGATCTCCGCGGCGTTGAACCGGCTCGATTGGAGGCGTCGATGACACAGACCGTCCCGACGACGAAACCGTCGTCAGATCGACTTCGTGCACGGGTACTTCCGCCCGTCGTCCTGCTTGTCGCCCTCGTCGCGGCTTGGTGGATCGGCGCCGACATCCTCGACAGTGCCGTGTTCCCCACGCCGGCCGAGTCGATCTCCACGCTCGGTGCGGAGCTCACGGACAACGGGTTTCGCGCGAGCGTCGGTTCGACAGTTCTGAACCTCGCGATCGCGTACTCGCTGGTGGTGGCCGTCGGCGGTGTGCTCGGCGTGTTGATCGGATTGAACGCCTTCTGGAGCCGGACGCTGTCACCGCTCATCTTCTCGCTCAACAGCGTTCCCAAGATCGTGCTGTACCCGATCTTCTTGCTGTTCCTGGGTCTCGGCGCGTTGAGCCAGGTGTCGTTCGCGTTCTTCCAGGGCCTGCTGCCGATGTTTTTGATCATGCTCGAAGGCAGTGCCGGCGTGAACCGGCTGCATCTCAAACTCGCCGCCAGCCTGCAGATGAGTTACCCGGCACTACTGCGCAAGATCGTGGTACCGCAGCTGGTTCCGACCGTGCTCACCGCGATGCGGGTCAGCTTCGGGCTGACCTTCGTCGGCCTGATTCTCGCCGAGATGTTCTCCGGGACCACCGGACTGGGGTACGAACTGCTCCGCAACGTGACCCAGGTCAGGATGGCCAACATCCTCGGCGAGGTGCTGCTGATCACGGTGATCGCGTTGATCCCGACCGTTGCCCTGAAGTATTTCGAGCTCCGGGTGAAGGCACGCGCGCATTAGCTCGTCCGGACCGGTGACCACCCGGACACCCGGCCGTCCAGGACGTGCGCGAACCGCTGCGCGATCAGTCGATGGGTGGCCGCGTCGGGGTGCAGGTTGTCGGGCAGCGGATGTGCGGCCTCGTCGCCGGGCCCGTACAGGTCCAGGCCGTCGACGTAGAACAGATACGGATCATCGGCCTGCCGGGACGCCACGATCTCGGCGAGATGATCGCGTATGCCGCTGAGGGTCAGGCGCCGCAACCCGGCATTGGGGACGAGGGCGTCGGCGGGGTCCCCCACTGCGACGAACCGCACGGTGCCGGACGCCAGCGCGTCGACGTCGAAACTCCCAGGGCCAGGGGTGGTCTCGTGGATCGGGCAGTACAGCGGCCCGATGACGACGAGCGGTGCGCTCGGGTGTCCGTCGCGGATGGTGTCGAGGAATCCGTGCACGGCGGGCCCGAATGCCCGCCGGCGCATCAGGTCCGAGTTCACCAGGTTGATGCCGATCTTGACGCTGATCAGGTCGGCCGGACGATCGCGAATCGACCTGGCCACGAACGAATCCAGCATCGCGCTGCCCGAGAAGCCGAGATTCACCAGGTCGAGGTTCGCCTCAGAGGCCACCAACGCGGGCCAGGTGGTGCTGGGAGTGTCGGCGTTGGAGCCCTGGCTGATCGAACTGCCGTGGTGGATCCAGATGGGCCGGTCGGTCTGCGCGGGCGTGACGGGTGCGTCGGTGCGCAAGCCCACCACTTCTGTTCGCTCATAGTGCGGCAGCCACAGCTCGACTGTCTTGTCGTGCTCAGGCAATTCGTTGAAGCGCAACGTCGCCACCTCACCCGGAACGGTTTCGCTCGCACCGGTCGAGGGGTCGATGCGCACCAGATCACCGCCGTACACCGTGGATCGGCGCACTCGCCGGCCGTCGATGAGCAGGTCGACGACGCCGTCGGCACGAGCCGGAATGCCCGTCAGCACAACACGTGTTCGCAGGACATCGAGTTCGATCGCGGTCGCGGCCGTGCGCACGGCCAGCCGCACGCCCGAGGGCTGCGCCTCGGCGCCCAGCAACTGTGGGTCGTCGCACCGCGCACGCGCAGGGCGCGGCAGGCGGTGTGGAAGCCAACCACGGCCGGTGTCTTCGAGTTCCGCGAGTCCGCGGAACAGGTCGACGGTGATCGGGCGTGGGAGCAGACCGAGGTTCGAAGAGGTCACTCCTCACACGCTACGTGCTCACTCCCGACGGCTGAAGCTCAAGGTCTCCCCGCGCACGCCGCCCATCCACAGGTCCTGGCAGGCCTCGGCCATCTCGTCGAGGCCTTCCACGATCGTGCCGAACACGTTGCCCGGCACCCAGCCCTGGTCACCGTTGATCAGCAGGTTGTTGCGCCCGTAGAACAGCGCGAGATCGACGATGCCCCCGGTGGTCCCGGTGCCCGTGGTGTTCTCGTAGCCGTAGGCGGGGTTGCCCAGATCGTCGGAGTCGAACGAGAACCAGCACAGGTCGCCCGGGATGGGCGTGATCGTGGTGTTCTCCTTGCCGGGATCGGCGGGCGCGAAAGCCGGTAGCAGCGTGTAGATCTCGTTGCGCGCGTACTTGCCGTGGAAGACCTGCGCCGACAGCGGCAGGGCATCCCAGACGGCCGCACAGGTTCGGGGCGCGACCTCGTCGAGTAACCGCGCGACGCAGCTGACGCCGCGCTTGTCCAACGACACCGTGATGAACCTGCTCAATGTCCCTCCCCTGTGAGAACTTTCGGAGTCTTCAAATGCCAGTCGGTGGCGGACTGGTACGCCTGGCCGACACGCAGTACGAGCGCGTCGGAGTGCCGGGGCCCCACGACCTGCAGGCCGATCGGCAGTCCGGCCGAGGTGAGCCCGCACGGCACGGTCAGCGCCGGTTGCTGGCTCAGGTTGAACGGGTACGTGTACGGGGTCCAACTGGTCCAGTCGGGTGAGTGCCAACCGTCGGGCACGTCCTGCCCGGCCGTGAACGCGGGAAGCGGAAGGGTCGGCGTGAGCAGCAGATCGTAGTTCTGGTGGAACCGCCCCATCCGCAGGCCGAGGTCCATCCGAACCGCCGTGGCGTCGAGGTAGTCGGCGGCCGAGAACGTCGCGCCGATCGCCGCGGTGCGCCGCAACCCGGGATCGACGCGATCGTCGACGGCGTCGCCGTAGC
>DATMSF010000007.1:0-2954 GCA_035565535.1 Aeromicrobium sp. | reverse complement strand
CGTCCTGGTCGACGACGGTGCTCCAGGCGCCGCCGTACTTGTCGGTCGCGTAGGCGATCGGATCAGGTGGGGACCCGATTCCGGCTCGGACGTCGAACGCGATGTAGTCCGGCGTGACGGCGTCGCCTATCGACCCGATCCAGTACGCCGTGCGTCCGGTGACCAGATGACTCAGCAGCGCGATGTCCGTCTCGACCGAGGCGCCCTCCGGCACCGCCTCGACGGCCCGCTGCGCCGCCGCCAGGCGCGGTGGGTCCTGCCAGGTGTCGGGGTCGAGCAGCCCGGCCAGCGGCGACCCGACGAAGGTGAAGGCGGTGACCACCGCGGCGACCGGAACGGCGAGCTTGGCCCATTCGAACCGGTCGACGGCGTCGATCAGTGCGATGAACACGATCGGCATCAGCACCAGGGAGTAGTGCCAGTCGGTGCCCCAGTAGTGGACGACGTCGCCGCTGAAGCGCCACAGCAGTGTCGGGACGGTCGCCAGCGCCCACGGCGAGAGCCAGGCGGCGAATCCAGTGATGCCGAAGGTGAGCGCGAGTGTGGCCAGCTTTCGGCCGGGCTCGTCGAAGGGGGCGAATCCCACCGACGACGCGTAGGCGTAGGCTCCGTCGGCGGCGAACGCGGGGATGATGACCAGGACCGTCAGCGCGACGGCGACGAGTCCGCTGATCGCGAGCCAGGCTCCACGCCGACGCTCGCCCGCCCACCACAGCACGCCGCCGATGACGGCGACGGTCAGGCCCAGATCTTCCTTGACCAGCAGCAGCGGCAGCGACCAGCCGACGACGGCGGACCACCGCTTCTCGACGTAGGCGGCGCCGGCCAGCGCGAGCAGCGGGGCGGCGAAGGCGACTTCGTGGAAGTCGGCCCGGACGGCCGACTGCAGGCCGAACGACACGGCGTACAGGACACCGATCGCACTTCCCCACCTGCGGCCGCACACCCGGACCGCGAGCGCCGCGATGGCGTAGACCGAGATCGCGATCAGCACGACCTGGGCCAGCAGAACGGTCCGGGCGTCGGGCCAGAGGCGGTAGAACGGGGCGACGAGCACGTAGATCGGGGAGAAGTGGTCACCGAGGATGTTGAACCCGGGCCCCTTGACGTCGACGATCGGCGCATCCAAGTTCGCATAGCCGCCGATGGCTTGCTCGAAGATCGCGTTGTCCCACGAGCTGAAGGCGAACTGGTGGAACCGCAGCAGGGTCAGCGTCGCGTAGGCCGCGGCGCTGGTCACGGCGATCGCAGCCGCCGGTCTGCTCACGCGGAGAGGTTCTCCCCCGTGACGGGGTCGAACAGGTGCACGTGCTGCGGCTCGGCGCCGAGCCGAATCGTGCTGCCGTGCTCCAAGGTCCGGTCCGACGGCAGCTCGGCCATCACGAAGCTCTGGAACAGGTCGAAGTCGACCAGCTCCTCGACCTCGGTCAGTACCGCCTCCAACGCCGGGTCGATGTCGTAGCCGACGTAGACGAACTGACTGCGGCCTCGCCACTCCAGGTCGTCGACGGTACCGGTGAACGAGAAACCGCTCCCTGCGGTTCCCAGGTGCTCGGGCCGGACGCCGATGACCACCACCTCACGCTCGCCGACCGCTGCTCGCTGGGCGGGGCTCAGCTCCATCCGACCGAGCGCAGTCTCGACTCCGCCACCGCTCGGGAAGCCGGGGATCAGGTTCATCGGCGGAGCGCCCAGGTAGCCGGCGACGAACATGTCGGCGGGCTTCTCGTACAGCTCACGCGGCGTTCCGACCTGGTGGATGAAGCCCTGGTGGATCACCGCGACACGGTCGGCCGACGCGAGCGCCTCGTCGACGTCGGAGGTGGTCAGGATCGTGGTGCGAGCGTGCTCGCGCTGCCACTGCAGCACGACCGATCGCACGTGGGGTCGCACCCGCGCCGACTGGGCTGCGAACGGTTGGTCGAGCAGGTAGGCCGAGGCGTCGCGCACGATGGCGCGGCCGATGGCCACCCGCTGCCTGGTCTGCTCGTCCAGGTCCGCCGTCCGCAGCTCGAGGTCGTGCACGAGGCCCAGCAGGTCGGCCACGTCCTCGACGCGTGTGGCCAGCGCCTCGCGGTCGACCCCGCGACGCAGGGTGGCTGCGAACTCCAGGTTGTCGTACACGTCGCGGGAAGGGTGCAACGCGTAGTCTTCGAACACCATCGACAGGTCACGCTTGCGTGGCGCGTCGTTCGTGACGACCCGGTCGTCGATCACGACGTCGCCGGACGTCGGGTCCTGCAGTCCGACGAGCACCTGCATCAGCAGCGACTTGCCGGCACCGGGCGGGCCGACCAGGACCAGCGTCTCGGCGTCGGGCACCGCCAGGTTGATGCCGTCCAGCAGGGTGCGGCCACCCCGGACGACGGTGATGTCGCGCGCTTCGATCGATGACATGTCAGGACCTTCCCACCAGGGACACCACGCGGCGTGAGAACACCGTGGTCAGAACGAGCAGAGGAAGCAGGACCCACAGGCCCGCGGCGGCAACCAGCCGGGAGTCGTCGAGCGTCAGCAGCGTCGCCGACAGCGGCCGTTGATCCTGGGTCGGCGCCATGCCGGCACCCAGCGCGTAGTCGCCGGCTGCCCAGAAGAACACGATGATGCCGAGCAGCAGCACGTCGACGGCCAGGTACGGCACGAAGAAGTGACGGATCCGTTGCAGCAGCGACGCGCCGTCGACCTGGAGGGCGTCGTGCAGGCTCCACGGTGCCCGGCGAACGACCCGCACCGACACCCACACGGCGATCGGCAACGTGACGGCGAGCGTGGGCACGGCCATCGCCAACCGCGACGTCGACAAGCCGAACGCCTGCAGCTGCGCAGTGGCGGGGGCGGCCAGGACGAACACCGGCATCAGGAAGGCGACGAGGAACAGCAGGTACCACCAGCGACCGCGGCTGCGACGCACCATCACGTAGGCGGCCGGCAGTGCCAGGGCGACGGCGATCACC
>DATMSF010000006.1:0-6486 GCA_035565535.1 Aeromicrobium sp. | reverse complement strand
CGGGTCGGGCGGGATGTTCTTGCGTCTCGACGCGCTCCATGATCCCGCGCTCGCACAACACCACGAGTCGCTGCATCAGCAGCCCCGGCGGTGCCCCCAGAAGATCGCGGAAGTCGGTGAACCGCACGATGCCCATGAATGCCGCGCCGACCACCGCGGATGCCCAACGGTTGCCCCAGATCGTCAGGGTGTCCGCGAAGTAGGAATTCTCTACCTGCCGGCGCGACTGCGACCTGCGGCGGGTCCGGGCCTCGGGCACCGACCGGGCCCAACCCCCGGCAGGACCGAACTGTGCGCTGATCTCCTGAGCCGTCACCTGGTCGCCGCAGGACACGCAACAGAAGTGGGGGATGAACTCCTTGCCGCACACGGCATGGCGCAGAGCAGGCGTGGCGAAGACGTAGCCCGGGACCCAGGTGCGTTCCCACTTCCAGATCGCGACCAGGATCGGCCAGATCCCCAGTCCCTTCGGAGTCAGGACGTACTCCGACCGCAGGCGGCCCGAGTGATGGATCTGCTTGTCGAACAGCGACTCGTTGACCAGCAGGTCCAACCGGGCGGACAGCACGCTGTTCGAGATCGGTAGCTCGGCTTGAAACTCCGAGTAACGGGTGAACCCGCGGTGAGCGTGTCTGAGCAGCATCAGGGTCCACTCGTCGCTGAGCAGTCCCATCGCCCTGGCCAGGGCGTTCGAACCCTCGGCGTCGAGCCGAGTTCGACCTTCGTGCAACGACCCACCATCCACCATGACTACGTCCTCCCACCACGAGTACACGCTCGCCCCTGATGAAAAGCGGTGGAGATCGGCCCACCGCTCCGGGAGCGCGAGATCCATATCACTCCGTTAGATGAAGTCTCTTGGTTCAACTAACAGACGTCAAGCAGCATTCCGTCTCCCAATTCCGGGCACGACCCCTCCAAGTGACTCGCGAGGAGGAAGGAGTGACTCGCGAGGCGGAACTAGTGACTCGTCAGCGGGAGGAGGTCGCTGAGGTCGGAGCGCTCGCCGGAGGCGCGGACGGTCGCGTCGCGCCAGGTGACACGGCCGCGGGCCAGAGCGATCCACGTGGGGGCATCCATCTCCACGACGGCGGGCGGGGTGCCGCGCGTGTGGCGCGCGCCGGGGATGCACTGCACCACCGCGAACGGCGGGACCCGCACCTCCACGGACGCGCCCGGTGCCTTCTGCGCCAGCAGCGTCAGCAGGTGCCAGGTGGCCGCCTTCAGGTCGGCGCGCGACGCCTGTCCGGCATCGATGCGGTCACAGATCAGCGCGAACGTCTCGTCGTCGAGGAGGCGCTGCGGTCTGCCCATCGGTCAGGCGAGCGCCGCTGGGATCGTGGTCCTCCACTGCTCGCGCAGCTGCGCGACGTCGATGGGCTCCAGGCCGTCGACCGCGATGGCGTCGCCGCCGGTCAGCCCGATCGAGGACAGCGGAGCGCCATGCTTCTTGGCCAGGTCGACCAGTTCCTCGTGCCGTTCGGGTCGCACGCTGACCAGCACGCGAGCCGTGGACTCGCTGAACAAGTCGATGAACGGGTCGTCGAGGCTGACGGTGGCCCCTACGCCGTGACGGAACGACGCCTCGGCCAGCGCCACGGCCAGCCCGCCGTCCGACAGGTCGTGGGCCGACTCCAGCAGACCGCGCGAGGCCGCTTCACGCATCAGCTGCGCGAGCGCCCGCTCCGCCTCCAGGTCGACCGCGGGCGGCAGACCACCCAGGTGTCCGTGCACGACGTGGGCCCACGACGAGCCCGACAGCTCCTCGCGGGTCTCACCCAGCAGCACGACGTGCGCGCCGCCGGCGACGAAGCCCGAGGCGACGCGTTGGCGGACGTCGTCGACGACCCCCAGCACTCCGACGACCGGGGTCGGCAGGATCGGGACGTCACCGGTCTGGTTGTAGAACGACACATTGCCGCCCGTGACGGGGATGCCGAGCACCTCGCAGGCGTCCTTCAGCCCGTGCGTGGCACGCTCGAACTGCCACATCACGTCGGGGTTCTCCGGTGAACCGAAGTTGAGGCAGTCGGTGACCGCGAGCGGTTCGCCGCCGGTGACCGCGACGTTGCGGTAGGACTCGGCCAGGGCGAGCTGTGCACCCGCGTACGGGTCGAGCTGCGCGAACCGGCCGTTGCAGTCGGTCGACACGGCGACCCCGAGGTGGGTGTCGGCGTCGATGCGCACGACACCGGCGTTCTCCGGTTGAGACAGCACCGTGTTGCCCTGGACGTAGCGGTCGTACTGGTCGGTGACCCACGACTTGTCGGCCAGGTTCGGCGACGTGACCACGTCGATCCACTGCTGCCGCAGCTCGGCTGCCTGCGTCGGGCGCGGCAGGGCCTCGGCCCGGTCGGCCTGCAGCGCGTCCTGCCAGGCCGGACGCGCCAAAGGCCGCTCGTAGACCGGGCTGTCGTGAGCCACGGTCTCGGGCAGCACGTCGACGACGGTCTCGCCGTGCCAGTCGATGACCAGTCGGTCACCGTCGGTGACCTCGCCGATCACGACCGCCTCGACGTCCCACTTAGCGCAGATCTGCATGAACCGATCCAGGTGCGCCGGTTCGACGACCGCCATCATCCGCTCCTGGGACTCGCTCATCAGGATCTCTTCGGGCGACAGTGTCGAGTCCCGCAGCGGTACGCGGTCCAGCTCGACGTGCATGCCGCCGTCGCCGGCCGAGGCCAGCTCACTGGTGGCGCACGACAACCCGCCTCCCCCGAGGTCCTGGATGCCGTTGACGACCTCGGCGGCGAACAGCTCCAACGTGCACTCGATGAGCAGCTTCTCCATGAACGGATCGCCGACCTGGACACTGGGGCGCTTGGCCGGCCCGCTGGTCCCGTCGTCGTTGGCGTCGAACGTCTCCGACGCCAGGATCGAGACACCGCCGATGCCGTCGCCACCGGTGCGGGCGCCGTACAGCACGACCTGGTTGCCGACACCTGAGGCGTGCGCCAGGTGCAGGTCCTCGTGTCGCAGGACGCCGACGCACAGGGCGTTGACCAGCGGATTGCCCAGATAGGTCTCGTCGAACACGACCTCTCCGCCGATGTTCGGCAGACCGAGACAGTTGCCGTATCCGCCCACGCCGGCGACGATGCCGGGCAGCACCCGGCGCGTGTCGGGGGCGTCGAGCGGCCCGAAGCGGAGCGGGTCCATCACCGCGACGGGGCGAGCGCCCATCGCGAGAATGTCGCGGACGATGCCGCCGACACCGGTCGCAGCCCCCTGGTACGGCTCGACGTAGGACGGGTGGTTGTGCGACTCGACCTTGAACGTGACGGCGTAGCCCTGGCCGATGTCGACGACGCCAGCGTTCTCGCCGATGCCCGCCAGCATCGTCTTGCGCATCTCCTCGGTGGTGGTCTCCCCGAAGTAGCGCAGGTGCACCTTGGAGGACTTGTAGGAGCAGTGCTCGCTCCACATCACCGAGTACATCGCCAGCTCGGCGCCGGTGGGACGGCGGCCGAGGATCTCGCGGATCCGCTCGTACTCGTCGGGCTTCAGACCCAGCTCGGACCACGGCTGGTCCTTGTCCGGAGTCGTGGCGGCGAGGGCGACAGTGTCAAGCGTCCGGGCGTCGGTCACACCCCGATCCTATCTGCGGTTCAACGCCTGCTGTCCGAGGGCGGCCGTGATCTGCGCGGCACCCGGTGAGGTCACAGCGATCCGGCGATCGACCCGATCACCGCGAACACCGCGAGCACGATCGAGATCGGGACCAACCACAAGGCCGCTACCGTCAGGGTCGTCGTCGTGCCGATCTTCGGCGGCGCGAAGTACCGGGCGCGCGGCAGCTCGGCGACCTGCCCGACCCACTGAGCCGGCAGCGAGGCACCCCGCCATGCGGCCCGGAGGCGACCGAACACCCGCCAGCCGTCACCAGCGGTCAGCTCGCGTAGCGTCCCACTGGCGTCGTCGAACTTGCTGGTGAGGTTGAACAGCGTGCGCAGCTCGCCGCCCAGCAGCTCGGGCTCCTGCACGGCTCGGATGATGCGGCGTCGACGGCCCCAGAACAGCGCGGACACCGACGCCATGAGGGCACCGGCGACGATCAGGACCGTGCCGAACCAGCCCTCGCCGACGATGCCGAGCACCAGACACGCCGCGATGAACGGCAGCGGTACGGTCCACAGGATCGCCGTCGGGATCCGCAACAGCCGAACCGCGACGACCAGCACCTTTGCGAGCCGCTCGCCGTGCTCGCCGGTCTGGTCGTCGATGTTCTGCGCCAAGCCGTGGGCGGCGTCGTTGGCGCGGCCTCCCCAGTCACGTGCGCGTCCACCCCAGCCCATGCCTCCATCGTAGGGGCGACAACACAACGGCCTGGCCGATAGCGTTCGGCCATGCCTTCTGCGAAAGCGGTGCTCGTCGCCCTGGTGGTCCTCGGCGCGGCGATCTACCTGTCGTTCTCCGACTACGTGTCGTTGCAGTCGTCGACGACGGTCGAGCAGTTCCGTGGACTGCTCGGTGACCAGGACACCCGGGCCTCGATGGCGGCCGGTTTCGACCTGCTGTTCGCAGCGACGTACGCCCTGCTCGGCGTCATCGCGTTCGCCGCGGTCTCCGCCGGCGTGCCCCGACTGATCGGCACGGTCGCGATCATCGGGTCGGCCATCGCCGACGAGGTCGAGAACACGATGGTGCTGGTCAACATCCGCTCCGGCCTCGACATCGACCAGTCCACGGTCGACCTGATGACGACGGCCGGCGCCGTCAAGTGGGGACTGCTGATCACCGCCGTCGTGCTGTTCCTCGCTCTGGCCGGCCACCGCTGGCTCGAGCAGCGCCGCGTCTGATGGCGATCGTCCTCTCGCTGCTGTCGGCGCTGGCCTACGGCGTCTCGGACTTCCTCGGCGGCATCTTTGCCAAGCGCTCCACGCCGTGGCAGGTCGCCGTGGTCGGCCAGTCCTCGTCAGCGGTGTGCGCCGTGACGGCGACGTGTGTCGTCGGCTGGCACGCCGGATCGTCGGACCTGGCTGCCGGGGCGATCGCCGGTCTGGGCGGCGGTGCGGGCGTGGCGTTCTTATACCGCGGCCTGGCCACCGCGCGGATGGGGGTCGTCGCGCCGTTGTCGGCGGTCGGTGCCGCGCTGCTGCCGGTCGTCTTCGGACTCATCACCGGCGAGCGGCCGAGTGGGCTGGCCACCGCCGGCATCATCGCCGCGTTCCCGGCCATCGTGCTGATCTCGAAGGTGGTCGACGACGACCCGGCGCACCGCGGCGGAGTGGTGGACGGCATTCTGGCCGGGCTCGGGTTCGGCGTCCTGTTCCTGTTCCTCGGTCGGGCTTCTGCGGACTCCGGACTGGCACCGCTGGCGATGTCGCAGCTGACATCGGTGCTGACCGTCATCGCGATGGCGATCGCGCTTCGCCAGGCGTGGATCCCGGACCGTACCGCCGTGCGGGCTGTCGTGATGGGGCCATTGGGCGCGAGCGCTCAGGGCGCCTTCTTGTATGCCACCCACCACGGCCTGCTCAGCGTCGTGTCGGTGATCTCCTCGCTGTACCCCGCCTCGACCGTCGTCCTGGCCGCCGCCCTGCTCCGCGAGCGCATCCACCGCGCCCAGGCCCTCGGCCTCGCCCTCGCCGCGCTCGCGGTCTCCCTCGTCGCCCTCGGCTGAGCGTCCCAAGAACACCATGAGGCCATGGTGTTCACGCACTCCTCATGGCGTGCATGCCATGAGGAGTGCGTGAAGTCCGTGGTGGGTTCCTGACGGCGGCGTGCCTCAGGTCACTTCAAGAACTTCGAGGTCGACCGGTCCTTGAGCGGTTTGCCACCGGTCTGACAGGTCGCGCAGTACTGCAGTGACGAGCCGCTGTAGACGACCTCGCGCACTTGGTCCCCACAGACCGGGCACTCCTGACCCGTCCGCCCGTGGACGCGCATGCGGGTGCGCTTGTCGTCCTTGAGGTCGGATGCCGGCTTGCCGCGAGCCTCGGCCACGGCGTCACGCAGCACGCTCTGGATCGCGGTCTCGAGACGATCGACCTCGCCGTCGTCGAGGGTGTCTGCCAGCGCGAACGGCGACAGCTTGGCGAGGTGCAGGATCTCGTCGCTGTAGGCGTTGCCGATCCCCGCGACGATCTTCTGGTCTCGGAGCAGGCGCTTGATCTGCATGTGACGACCGAGGAGCGGTCGGATCGTGAAGCCGTCCTCGAGCGGTTCGGGACCCAACGCGGAGATCCCCGGCACCTCCTGCGGATCCCGCACGACGTACACCGCCAAACCCTTGCGCGTGCCCGCCTCGGTCAGGTCGAACCCCTCGTGCGGACCGTCGCCACGGTCGATCCGGAACCGCAGGGCGAGCGGTCCGTTGCCCATCTTGATCCGGGCGTCGGAGAACGCCGACGACCAACGCAGCCAGCCGGCCTTGGCCAGATGGATGATCAGGTGCAGACCGTCGACGTCGATGTCGATGAACTTGCCATGGCGACGCACGGCCGAGACGGTCAGTCCGGCGAGCGCATCGACCGGCGGATC
>DATMSF010000005.1:0-5880 GCA_035565535.1 Aeromicrobium sp. | reverse complement strand
AAGACCGGTAGCCCGAATCCGCGGTTGAAGACGAACGTCGCGATGCCGCCGAAGGTGATCAGCTCGCCGTGGGCGAAGTTGGTCAGTCCCGTCGTGCCGAAGATCAGCGACAGGCCCAGACCGGCCAGCGCGATGATCAGTCCGATCTTCAAGCCGTTGACCAGTGACTGCGCGAGCTCGGTGCCGAAGCCGGGGCCTTGGATGCCCGTCACGCCGATCTGGAACTGGACGGCCTTGGGTGCCTTGAGCCGCACCGGCACCGTCTTGCTCGTCTCGCCGCCGCCGCTCAAGGTCGCGCCCTCGGGCAACGTCGAGGTGTCGAGCTCGACCGTGTAGTCGCCCTTGCCCGGAATCGGGATGTTGACCGAGCCGTCCTCGCCGGTGGGACTGGACCCGACCAGCTGGCCGTCGGCGTCGGTGACGGTGATCGTGACACCGGGCACCGGAGCAGCGACGCCTTCGGCATCGAGCTCGGCGCTGTTGCGCAGCGTCACCGCGATCGAGTACCCCGAGTCGGAGAAGTCGTCGATCGGCGTCGCAGGTGTCGCGGCGGTCGATGGGGTGTCAGGTGCGGGGGTCTCGTCTGCGTGGGCAGTGCCGGGCGCCAATAGCAGCAGCCCGACGATCATCGCTGCCAGCAGCGCGACGGGTCGACGGTGCACGCGGGAGCTCCTGTTCGGGAGGGGCCATCTGTCGGGATCTTGTGGATCCGTAGCGGGGACGATACCCCGTGAGGGGCGTCACGCGCGCTACTTCGCAGTTTCAATTCGATTGCCGCTCCGGTGAGTCGGGGTGGACTGAGGGTTCGTGCCCCGCGTGTCGCATTCCGTCGTAAAGTGTTCCCACCGAGGCGTGAGGCGATCTGGAGCAGCACGCGCAACGAGGCTGGGAGTTCGATGTCCACGCGTGCTCAGGTGGTGCTGCGGGAGGCCGACCGCGAAGACGCCGCGGGCCTCATCGCCCTGTGGGCCGAGTGTGCCGAGGCGACCCCGGACGAGGGCTCGGAGGCCTACACCCAGCAGTCCTTGTGGCGTGAACCCGACGTCGCCGAGGCGGCCGCGGCCATCGAGCTGAACCTGAGCCTGCCGGACAAGCGGATCTTCGTCGCGCTGTCCGGCGGTGAGATCATCGGTGCGACCGTGTGCGACGTGCGCACGCTGACCCCCATCTCCCTGACGCGGATCCTGCTCGTCACCGAGATCCAGGTCTCGCCACGGTTCCGACGCCGATCCGTCGCCTCGTCACTGCTGTCGGCGGTCGCCGACTACGGCGACGCAAAGGGATGCGAGATCGTGGTGGCGTCGGTTCCGGCGCGCGCCCGCGAGCCGCACCGCTACCTGGCCAAGCTGGGCTTCAACCAGATCGCGATCGTGCGGGCCATCAACGCCTCGAAGCTGCAGTCGCGGCTGTCGGGCAAGGCCGTCAAGTCTCGCGACACCGGCAAGCTCATCGCCGTCCGTCGCACGCTTCGCCGGCGGGAACGGGCGTCGTAGGTCCCCGGTAGGGTCATCGCGTGGACCGACTTCTGCTCATCGACGGTCACTCGGTGGCCTACCGCGCGTTCTTCGCCCTTCCCGTCGAGAACTTCGCGACCACCACGGGCCAGCACACCAACGCGGTGTTCGGCTTCACCTCGATGCTCATCAACGTGCTGCGCGACGAGCAACCCACGCACGTCGGCGTGGCGTTCGACGTGTCGCGTCAGACATTCCGCACCGAGCAGTACAGCGACTACAAGGGCAACCGGTCCAAGTCGCCCGAGGAGTTCAACGGTCAGATCCCCCTCATCAAGGACGTCTGCGAGGCGTTGGGCATCACGACGTTCGAGAAGCCCGGGTTCGAGGCCGACGACATCATCGGCACGTTGACGACCGAGGCCCTGGCCGGCGGCATGGAGGTGCTGATCTGCACCGGCGACCGCGACGCGCTGCAACTGGTCACTGCGACCAGCACGGTGCTGTACCCGCGCAAGGGCGTCTCGGACCTGGTCCGCATGACGCCCGAGTCCGTCCAGGACAAGTACGGGGTCAGTCCCGACCACTACCCGGAGCTGGCCGCCCTGGTCGGCGAGACCAGCGACAACCTGCCCGGCGTGCCTGGCGTCGGGCCGAAGACGGCCGCGAAGTGGATCAACCAGTACGGCAGCCTCGAGGCCCTCGTCGCCGACGCGCAGAACGTGCCGGGCAAGGCTGGTGAGGCATTGCGCGCGCACCTCGACGACGTGCTGCGCAACCGCCGCATCAACGCGTTGGTGCGCGACCTCGACCTCGACGCGCACGTCGCCGACCTGCGGTTCACGACCGAGTGGAACCGCGACGCGATCCACCGGGTCTTCGACGCACTGGAGTTCTCAGCGCTGCGCGAGCGGCTCTTCGACTACCTGGGCGGTGGCGACGAGTCCACCACGCAGGCCGCGGCGGTCCAGATCGCTGTCGATCGTCCCGTCGGGCCGGCGGTCGCCGCTTGGCTGGACCGCCACGCGATCGACGTCGTCGGCGTCGAGGTCTCAGGCGTCACCCGAACGGTCGGCGCGCGGGCCGACGGCGTGGCCGTGGCCACCGCCGACGGGCACGCGGCCTGGTTCGACACCGCCCAGCTGGACGCGGAGGCCGATCGTGCGCTGGCGGCGTGGCTGTCGGACCCGGAGCGGCGCAAGGTGCTGCACGACGCCAAGGGACAGGCTCACGCGTTGCTGGCCCAGGGGTGGACGCTGCACGGGGTGGTCGCCGACACGGCGTTGGCCACATATCTGGTCAAGCCCGACCAACGGTCGTACGACCTGGCCGACCTCTCGGTGCGGCTCCTGCATCGAGAGCTCGTCGTCGACGCCGCGGACACGGGTCAGCTGTCCTTCGACGACGACGGCGGTGCGGACGTGTCGGCCCAGCGGGCCCGCACGGCTCTGGACCTGTGGGGCGTGCTCGAGCCCGAGCTGGAGTCGCACGAGGCGCTCTCGCTGCTGCGCGACGTGGAGCTGCCGTTGCTCGACGTCCTGCTCGCGATGGAACGGGTCGGCATCGCGATCGACACCGATCACCTGGCCGATCTGCACGCCGAGTTCACCACGTCGATGCTGGCCGCAGCGGACGAGGCGTTCGCGGTCATCGGTCGCGAGGTCAACCTGGGTTCGCCCAAGCAGCTGCAGGAGGTGTTGTTCGACCAGCTCGACATGCCCAAGACGAAGCGGACCAAGACCGGCTACACCACCGACGCCGATGCCTTGCAGACGTTGTTCGCCAAGACCGAGCACCCGTTCTTGCAGCACTTGCTGGCGCACCGCGACGTCACCCGGTTGCGCCAGACCGTCGAGGGTCTGCAGAAGACCGTCAGCGCTGACGGTCGCATCCACACCACGTACTTCCAGACGATCGCGGCCACCGGTCGGCTCAGCTCGGCCGATCCGAACCTGCAGAACATCCCGATCCGCACCGAGTCGGGTCGCCGCATCCGCCAGGCGTTCGTCGTCGGGCCGGGGTACGAGACGCTGCTCACCGCCGACTACAGCCAGATCGAGATGCGCATCATGGCCCACCTGTCGGAGGACGACTCCTTAATCGAGGCGTTCCGCTCGGGTCGCGACTTCCACACCGTGATGGCGGCCAAGGTGTTCCAGCGCGACCCCGACGACATCGACGGCGGGCTGCGCGCTCGCATCAAGGCGATGAACTACGGCTTGGCGTACGGGTTGTCGTCGTACGGGCTGAGCCAGCAGCTGGGCATCACGACCGGTGAGGCCAAGGCGTTGATGGACGACTACTACGAGACGTTCGGCGGGGTCCGTGACTACCTGGACGGCGTGGTCGACGAAGCGCGATCGACCGGCTTCACCGCCACGATCCTGGGTCGGCGCCGCTACCTGCCGGATCTGCTGAGCGACAACCGGCAGCGCCGCGAGATGGCCGAGCGGATGGCGCTGAACGCCCCGATCCAAGGGTCGGCGGCCGACATCATCAAGCTCGCGATGCTGGGCGTGCAACGGTCCCTGGACGAGTCGGGCCTGCGTTCGCGGATGCTCCTGCAGGTGCACGACGAGCTCGTCCTCGAGGTCGCACCCGGCGAGCTCGATCAGGTCGAGCAGATCGTTCGTCGCGAGATGGGCTCCGCGGTCGAGCTCTCGGTCCCGCTCGACGTCTCGGTCGGCACCGGCCGCACCTGGTTCGACGCCGCCCACTGACGCCCAAACCCCCGAATTTTGCGGGGTGATGCACCGGTCCTCCTCAGGAAACCGGTGCATCACCCCGCAAAATTCGGGGGTTGAGTCCGGTCCAGGTGGCGAGGGCGGTGGCGACGGCGATGACGGTGACGACGAGTCCGGTCAGGTCGACGTCGAGGCCGTAGGCGGCGGCGAGCAGGGCGGCCGAACCGAGCCACAGCGCGAGCCCCACGCCGTGGCGGTGCCGGGCGAGCGCGTCGAAGACCAGCAGGTGGACGATCGACAGCATCGCGCCGGACAGCGCGAACAGCCACAGCCGGTCCTGGATAGCGACGTACTGGTCTCCGCCGACCAGCGCCAGCGCCACGGACGACAGTGCGAAGGTGCCCAGCACCGTGACCGCACCGATCCCGGCGACGGCCGCCAGCGCCCGGGTCCGGGTCGACCGGTCGGTGGCACGAGCGAGATCGGGGAACAGCACGACGCTGACGAACTGAGGGGTGAACAGCGCTGCCTTGGCCAAGATCACGCCGGCGGCGTACAGGCCGCTGGTGTGCTCCTCGAACAGGTTCCGCGCGATCAGGACGTCCAGATTGCTCAGGACGAAGAACGCCAGCAACGTGTGACTGCCCAGGACCGCCTCACGGACGAACGGCCGGCTGCTGACCTGCGACGACCCACCGACGTGACCCCGTAGCACCGGCCACCCCGCCAGCACCGGCAGCAGCGCACCGACCGCGATGCCGATCATCGCGCTCGGTGCCGATGGGTTGATCATCAGCGCCACGACGCCGCCGACGAAGCGGCCGGCGCCGTTGGCGACGTAGATCGCGGCGAGTGTCCGCCACCGGCCGGTGCCCTGAGCGATGCCCGCCGCAGCACCCATCACCGTCAACGGGAGGAGGACCACGCCGCACAAGACCACGGCCCACGGACTGCCCAGCTTCAGTGCCGGACTGAGCACGAACGTCGACGCCGCCACGATCGCACCCATCAGGCAGCCGGCCACGAGCACGACCCGCACCGTCGTGCGACAGATGTCGTCACGGTGGTCCGGGTCGACGGCGATCCGGCGAGCGGTCGCGGCTTGGAGGCCGAGCGAGAGGACGCTGCCCATCAACAACAGACCCAGCAGGGCCGTCACCGCGCCCAGCTCGGCAGGCAGCAGCATTCGAGCAGCCGCCACGCTGAACCCGTAGACCGCGACGTTCGAGATCATCATCGCGCCCGCGATCAGTGCGCCACCGGTCAGCGGCGCGCGGGGGGTCGTCATGAACGGCGACGATACGACGTGCGCATTCGCAACTCGGAGTTGCACCGACACCTGTGATTTGATTCATGCTGGAGGGAGCCGGTGGCCGGCTGCGTTGAGGGACGCGGCGCCACCGCTGTTTGAGATGAATTCATTTCTCGTTCGTGGATTCGTCCTCGCGCTGTTCGGCGCGTTGACGGTCCTGTTCGGTCGGGCACTTGCCCTCGACCTCGATCAGGTGGCCCTGTTGGGAGTCACCTTGGGCGCCGTCATCGGGTTGGTGCCCGATCGTCGGCTCATGCACCGGCTGATCGGCTTTGCCGTCGGCTTCGCCCTGGCCTGGATCGGCTACGCGGTTCGCGCGGCCATCTTGCCCGACACCCCGACGGGCCGCGCGGTTGCGGTGTTCGGCGTGCTGGTCGTCATGGTGGTCCTGCTGGCACCGACGTTCGGGCGGATTCCGCTCTGGTCGTCG
>DATMSF010000004.1:0-1940 GCA_035565535.1 Aeromicrobium sp. | reverse complement strand
AGGTGGCCCGCTCACGCGCGAGGCCGATGATCTGCTCGCCGTGCTCGGCGGCAGCGGGGTGGTGCATCGGAGTTCCCGACGCGGCGGCCATCATGACCCGTTCGTTCTTGACGCCCTTGGCCAGGACGGGGTCGTCCAGGTGGCCGTCGAGCACCGAACGAGCACCCGGGAGCGCAGCGGCCGAACGCACCCAGCAGTCGATCGCCGAGCTCTCAGGGGTCTCGGCAGTGTCTGCGCCCGGGCGATCGAGCTCTCCGCTGAGCCGCTGGAACCACAGCATCTGCAGCTCCAGGATCAGGTCGTCGGTGTGGGCGAACGCCTCACGGCGCGGATCGACGCGGTCGAGCAGTTCCTCGGTGGTCAGGTCACGGCGGCGGTCGACGATCGTCAGAACCTCCCGCAGTGCGGACTTGCGACGGTTGTAGGCATCCCAGGTCATGGTGCTTCCTTTCTTTCCGTCGGACCCCGGCGATCCATACCGCCGGTACGTACTCTCAGTATGTTGGATACCCGACCGCAGCTTCAAACCATCGGGCTGTGATGGTCGACACGGTCGATACAGTGGATTCCATGCCTTCCCACAGTGGCGTCGCGAAGCAGGTGCTCCGTACCGCACGCAAGACCACCCGCCGACAGGACTACTCCTCCAGCACCAAACGCGCACTGATCGAGTCAGCCGCCGAGCTGTTCACCGAACGTGGGTACGCCGGCACGTCGCTCGACGAGGTCGTTGCTGCTGCGCGGGTGACCAAGGGCGCGCTGTACCACCACTTCGCCAGCAAGCTGGACCTGTTCGAGTCGGTGTTCTTGAAGGTCCAGCGCGAGGCCACCGACGAGATCACCGCAGCCTTCGGCAAGATCAAGGACCCCTGGGAGCGCGCCGAGGCCGGCCTCGTCGCCTTCCTCAAGGTCTGCCGCCGTCCCGAGTACCGCCGTATCTGCATGCAGGAGGGGCCGGTCGCCCTGGGACACGAACGCTGGCAGGAGGTGGAGCGGGAGGCCTCGTTCGGCATCGTCGAACGCACCGTCGTGGACCTGCTCGACCAGGTCGGTGAGGAGCTGCAGACGCTCAGGGAGCCGTTCACCGTGGTGTTCTACGGTGCCATGCGCTCGGCCGCGGAGTACGTGGCCGACGCCGACGATCCGGAGTCGGCCAGCGAAGAGGTGCTCGCCACGATCGGGGCGATCCTGCTGGGCATGCGCTCGCTCCAGCCCACGGACTGACGCCCTCAGCTGAAGTCGACGGAACCGTCGCCCTTCGGAACCAGCTCGATGAATGCGCGCCCCGGGGACAACGTGTAGGGCGTGCCGTCGGTGCGCTCGAACGAGATCGGCGAGTCGATCGCGGGCTTCTTCCAGGTCAGCTCGACCGGTGTGCCGTCCGACTGCAGGATCACGGCCCGGCCCGATCCCTCGAGCTCCGTGCTGGGTACCGGGTTGCCTGCCGGATCGGTGTAGCCGGCGTCACCGACGCGGCAGAACATCACGATCAGGTGATCGGCTCGGAACTCCGGATCGGCGTACCCGTTGGTGCGAGTCCAGTGCTCCCCGCTGCGCTTCCACTTCGTCGTCACGGACCTGGAGAATCGCACCGACGCCTTCGTGGCCGGGGCGGGTGCGGCCGTGGTCGCAGAGGGGGTCGCCGTCGGGTCGGTCTCGGCGTCCTGGTCCTGTCCCGGTTCGGCCCAGGGCAGAAATGGCGCGGTCGGCGCCGTGACCTCGGCGTTCGCGGCGATGGTCTGCAGGTTCACCCAGCGGTTGTACGGCCGGTACTTGGCCGGGTCGGAGCTGAAACCGGCCGATCCACCGTCTTCGGAGAAGACCGGGACACCGGCGTTCGCCACTCGGTTGACGGCCTGGTTCGCGCCGCCGTTCGCGACGATGGCGCCGTTGACGGGCATCGCGATCCCGATGTCGGTGATCCGCAGTGACCGGACGTG
>DATMSF010000003.1:0-2226 GCA_035565535.1 Aeromicrobium sp. | reverse complement strand
CGGCAGCCGAGAAGGCCGATCGTGAACGCAAGGTGACCGGAGGTGCGGCCTTCGAGCCCGTCGTCGAGACGGTCGAGTCCGATCTGGCGTTCCACCACCCCGACCTCGTCGAGGTCGGCGATCTGGTTGCGCGATGGGCCGAGACGTGCGGGCTGGATCCGGCGTGGGCGAAGGGCTTGGCGCTCGACGCGCTCGTCGAGCCCGTCGACTGGGTCCGCTCCTTGGAGTCGGCGCTCGACGCGGGTGCTCGCTGGATCGTCGATCTCGGTCCGGCCGACGTCGCCAGCCGGCTGTCGGCTCGCGAGGTCGCTTCGCGTGGCGGCGCGTGTCTTGCTCCGACGCTGCGAGCCGGACGACGCCAGCTGACGGCAGCCGGAGCGGCGCCCACGCAGCCGACGCCGTGGGCGGCTCATGCACCCGCTGTCATCACGTTGCCCGACGGCCGATCCCGTGTCGAGACCGCCTTCACCCGACTGACGGGCAAGTCGCCGATCGTGCTCGCCGGCATGACGCCGACCACGGTCGACGCCAAGATCGTCGCAGCGGCCGCCAACGCCGGATTCTGGGCGGAGCTGGCCGGTGGAGGCCAGGTCACCGAGGAGATCTTCAACGACCGCATCGCCGAGCTGGACGACCTGCTCGATCCGGGCCGTGGCTTTGCGTTCAACTCGCTGTTCCTCGACCCGTACCTGTGGAAGCTGCAGCTGGGTCAGAAGCGGCTGGTCCAGCGCGCGCGTGCCAACGGTGCCCCGATCGAGGCCGTCGTCGTGACAGCCGGTGTCCCCGAGCTCGACGAAGCCGTCGACCTGGTGCACGAGCTGCGTGAGCTGGGTATCGAGCACGTGGTGTTCAAGCCAGGCACCGTCAAGCAGATCCGTGAGGTGCTGGCGATCGCGAAGCAGGTCGCTCCGGTCCCCGTCATCGTGCAGATCGAGGGCGGCCGTGCCGGTGGCCACCACTCGTGGGAGGACCTCGACGACCTGCTGATCGCGACGTACGCCGAGCTGCGTGCGGTCGCCAACGTCGTGGTGTGCGTCGGCGGCGGGATCGGCACCCCCGAGGTCGCCGCGTCGTACCTGACCGGCGAGTGGGCGTTCGCCCACGGATTCGGCGTCATGCCGCTCGACGGGGTGCTGGTCGGCACGGCGGCCATGGCGACTCGCGAGGCGACCACGTCGCCGCAGGTCAAGCAGCTGTTGGTCGACACGCCCGGCGTTGCCGAGTGGGTCGGTGCCGGTCAGGCGGCCGGCGGGATGGCCTCGGGTCGCAGCCAGCTCGGCGCCGATATCCACGAGATCGACAACACGGCATCGCGGACGGGTCGTCTGCTCGACGAGGTCGCCGGTGACGCCGCTGCGGTCGCCGAACGTCGTGACGAGATCATCGAGGCGCTGAACCGCACGGCCAAGCCGTACTTCGGTGACGTCGCCGAGATGACCTACGCCGCGTGGCTGCGCCGTTTCGCCGACCTGTGCGCCCCCGACGACAGCTGGTTCGACGTCTCGTTCCGCTCACGATTCGTCGCGATGCTGCAACGCGCCGAGGCGCGACTTGCACCGCAGGACCGCGGCCGCATCCCGACGGCGTTCGCCGACGGCGCGTCGGCCGACTCGGCCGTGGCGGCGATCGCCACGTTGCTGAACCTGCATGCCGCAGCCGAGAGCGTCCGGCTCCACCCGGCCGACGTGCTGTTCTTCGTCGAGCAGTGCAAGGCCCCCGGCAAGCCGGTGCCGTTCGTCCCGGTCGTCGACGCCGACGTGCGTCGTTGGTGGCGGTCGGACTCGCTGTGGCAGGCGCACGATCCGCGGTACGGCGCGGACGAGGTCTGCATCATTCCGGGCACCGTCTCGGTCGCCGGTATCGAGCAGGTCGACGAACCGGTCGCCCAGCTGCTGCAGCGGTTCGAGGACGCGACCCTCGACGCACTGCTGGCCTCGGGTCGCGCCGCCGCCCGCGTACCGGGTCGACGCCGGGTCGCCGACGTCTCGGACGCGTTGGCGCTGGTGCTCGCCGCCCACGACGTCGTGTGGGCCGGTCGTACCGTCACCAACCCGGTGCGTCGACTCGGTGACTCCTGGATTCCCGTCGCCGGCGACACCGCCGAGCACCCCGAGACCGGGGCGGTGCTGCGGGCCGTGGGTCCGGACCGCGTCGATCTCTCGGTGCCGCTGACGGCCTCGACGCTGACCATCCCGATCCACGTTCCGCCGACGGTCCACGACGGCG
>DATMSF010000002.1:0-7087 GCA_035565535.1 Aeromicrobium sp. | reverse complement strand
GCGATCGCGCCGCCGTTGACGTTGACGATGTCATCGGAGATGCCCAGCTCGCGAGCCGACGCCATGCCGACCGCCGCGAAGGCCTCGTTGAACTCGACGAGGTCCAGGTCAGCGGCCGTGATGCCTTCCTTCTCCAGCGCGCGAGCGGTCGAGGCGGCCGGCTGCAGCTGCAGCGACGAGTCGGGGCCGGCGGTCTGGCCGTGGGCGCCGATCTCGGCCAACCAGGTCAGTCCCAGCTCCTCGGCCTTGGCCTTGCTCATGACGACCACGGCGGCGGCACCGTCGGAGATCTGCGAGGCCGAACCGGCCGTGATGGTGCCGTCCTTGACCACAGGACGCAGCCCGGCCAGCGACTCGACCGTCGTGTCACCGCGCACGCCCTCGTCGACCGACACGACGATCGGATCACCCTTGCGCTGCGGGATCTCGACCGGGACGATCTCGTCGTCGAACAGGCCGTTCTTCTGGGCGGCAGCAGCGCGCTGGTGCGACGCGGCAGCCACCGCATCCTGCTCCTCGCGCGTGAACTGCTGTGCCGCGGCGTTGCAGCCGTCCGTCAGGTTGATCATCGGCTGCTTGGTGAACTGGTCGAACAGCGCGTCGTACGCCATCGAGTCGACCAGCGCGGTGTCACCGAACTTGACGCCTTCGCGGGACTTCTGCAGCAGGTGCGGCGCGTTGGTCATCGACTCCATGCCGCCGGCGACGACGATGTCGAACTCCCCGGCACGGATCAGCTGGTCGGCCTGGGCGATCGCGTTCAGGCCCGACAGGCACACCTTGTTGACGGTGATGGTGGGAACCGACATCGGGATGCCCGCGCCGACGCTGGCCATGCGGGCGGGGTTCTGGCCCTGGCCGGCCTGGATGACCTGACCCATGATGACGTACTCGACCTGCTCGGGGCTGACGCCGGCCTTCTCGAGGGCACCCTTGATGGCGATGGCGCCGAGGTCGGCCGCCGAGAACGACTTGAGGCCACCGAGCAGGCGGCCGATGGGGGTGCGCGCGCCGGCGACGATCACGGACTGAGTCATGAGTGCTCCTAGCTGAAGTCGTTTGCGGCCACTGTACCGAGCGCGAACTGGCCGAGTCACCGGATGTGCGATCAATCACGCCGGGGCCCGGGCACCGCGGTCGGTGCTCGCGGTGCCCTACCCTCGGGGACATGTCCGAGTCCACCGTTCCCCTGGTTCCCGAGCACCTGCTGCTCGCCATCGACCACGTCGGCATCGCCGTCCCCGACCTCGACGAGGCGCTGGAGTTCTACGCGTCCACGTTCGGCCTGCACTCGATCCACGAAGAAGTCAACGAGGAGCAAGGCGTCCGTGAAGCGATGCTCGCCGTCGGCGACTCCGGTTCGTGCATCCAGCTGCTGGCGCCGCTGAGCGAGGAGTCGACGATCGCCAAGTTCTTGGCCCGCAACGGTCAGGGCATCCAGCAGCTGGCCTACCGCGTCGCCGACATCGACGCCGTGTCCGCGACGTTGAGGGAACGCGGAGTTCGCCTGCTGTACGACGTGCCCAAGCGCGGAACGTCCGACAGTCGCGTCAACTTCGTGCACCCCAAGGACGCCGGTGGGGTCCTGGTCGAGCTCGTCCAGCCCGCCGCCCACCACTGACCGCGCGCGCCGGTCGCCCCACACCGAAGGGGCACTGAGACTGGTGTCACAGGGCTTTTCCGTGGCCCACCGAGGTGACCGGTGCGTAACATCGCCCAGAACGTCTCTTTCCAGAACGTCTTCTTCGTTCGGACGTCTATCCGGAGGTACCCGTGCAACAGATCCTCGACGCCATCCTCGCCGGCGACACCGCGCCGGAGGAGTTCGGCCATCTCGAGCTGCCCGACCACTACACCGCTGCGACGGTGCACAAGGACGAGGTCGACATGTTCGAGGGGGTCGCCTCTCGGGACAAGGACCCGCGCAAGTCGCTCCATGTCGAGGACGTCGCGCTGCCCGAGCTCGGCCCGGGTGAGGCGTTGGTGGCCGTCATGGCCTCGGCGATCAACTACAACACCGTGTGGACCTCGATCTTCGAGCCCGTCCCGACCTTCGGGTTCCTCGAGCGGTACGGCCGCCTGTCGGAGCTGACCAAGCGTCACGACCTGCCTTACCACGTGGTCGGTTCGGACCTGGCCGGCGTGGTCCTGCGCACGGGCCCTGGCGTCACCAAGTGGAAGCCCGGCCAGGAAGTCGTCGCGCACTGCCTGTCGGTGGAGCTGGAGAGCGCCGACGGTCACGACGACACCATGATGGATCCGGAGCAGCGGATCTGGGGCTTCGAGACCAACTTCGGCGGACTGGCGAACGTCGCCCTGGTCAAGGCCAACCAGCTGATGCCCAAGCCCGACCACCTGACCTGGGAGGAGGCCGCCTCCCCCGGTCTGGTCAACTCCACCGCCTACCGCCAGCTGGTCTCCAAGAACGGCGGCAACATGAAACAGGGCGACAACGTGCTGATCTGGGGCGCCTCGGGCGGTCTGGGCGGGTTCGCCACGCAGTACGCCCTCAACGGCGGCGCGAACCCGGTCTGTGTCGTCTCCAACGAGGAGAAGGCCGAGATCGTGCGCAGCATGGGCGCCGAGATGGTGATCAACCGTTCCGAGGAGAACTGGAAGTTCTGGAACGAGGACGGTACGAAGCAGAATCCCAAGGAGTGGCAGCGGCTGGGCAAGAAGATCCGCGAGCTGACCGGCGGCGAGGACATCGACATCGTCTTCGAGCACCCCGGTCGCGAGACGTTCGGCGCCTCGGTCTACGTCACCCGCAAGGGAGGCACGATCACGACGTGCGCGTCGACGACCGGCTACATGCACGAGTACGACAACCGCTACCTGTGGATGAACCTCAAGCGGATCGTGTCGAGCCACTTCGCCAACTACCGCGAGTCGTGGGAGGCCAACCGGCTGATCGCCCAGGGCAAGATCCATCCGACCCTGTCGAAGACCTACAAGCTGGCCGACATCGGTCAGGCCGCGCTCGACGTGCACCACAACCTGCACCAGGGCAAGGTCGGCGTGCTGTGCCTGGCCCCCGAGGAGGGCCTGGGCGTGCGTGATGAGGAGAAGCGCGCCAAGCACCTGACGCAGATCAACCGGTTCCGCGGCATCTGAGAAATCGCCGTCCCGACGGGGTCGCTCCGCTTCGGCGGTGCGACCCCGTCGGCCGTCCGTGACGGACGCTTCGACCGGTATGCTGACGACGGTCCATCCGACGGTTCGATCACCCTGGGAACAACATGTCTGACAGCACCTCCACCCGCGCTCTCGACGCTGCCGCTCGCTCGGCCGACGTGAGCTTCCCGCTGGCCCGCCGCGGCGGATACGACAGCGACGCCGTCGACGCGTGGGCGCGGACCCAGAGCGGAGAGCTGCAGCGCGCTGCGTTGGCCCTCAAGGACGTCGAGGACGAGAACGCCAAGCTGCGCGATCTGATCGAGAAGCTCAAGGACCGCGTCGAAGCCGTCGAACGCCCCACCTACACGGGCCTGGGCACGCATGCTGCGCAGCTGCTCGGCCTGGCCGAGCAGGAGGCCGAGGACGTCCGTACCCGCGCCGTCAGGGAAGCCGAGGAGCTGATCCGATCAGCCGAGGAGGAGGCTGCTGCGGTGCGCGCCGAGGCACGACGAGAGGTCGAGCAGGTCCGCGCGGAGGCGATCAGCGAGATCGAGGAGAAGCGCAAGCAGCTGCTGGCCGACGCCGAGGCCCTCAACGCCGATGCGAAGGCCCATTCCGAGGACGCCCGGGCTCAGGCCGAACGCGAGGCCGCCCAGGTCAAGCTGGCCGCCGAGCAGGAAGCCCAGAACCTGCGCATCGCCGCGACCCGAGAAGTGGAGCAGGCCCGGGCCGCTGCCGACCGTGAGGTCACCGAGGCTCGACGTGTGCTGGCCGTCGAGAAAGAACGGCTGGCCCGTGAGGCCACGGAGAACCATGCGGCTGCCACCGAGCAGACGGCCAAGCTGGTCGCTGACGCCGAGGCCCGCGCGAAGGCCGCGGACGACCGATCCCGCGACGCGATCGCCAAGGCGGCGCAGGCTCGTGAAAGCGCGGAGTCCGACGCCGCCAAGCTGCTGGAGAATGCTCAGCGCGAGGCCGAGACGCTGCTCGCAGGCGCCCGAGCCGACGCCGAGCACATCCGGACCACTGCGGTGACCGAGACCGAACGCCAGACTCGCCTGCTGCGCGCCGAGGTCGAGGACCTGCAGCGCAAGCGCGACGGCATCATGTCCCAGATGGGTCAGCTGCGCGACATCGTCGCGAGCTTCGCCCCCGAGGTCCCCGCGGCAGCCAAGAAGGACGCATCAGCCCCGCAGAACGAGCAGGAGTCCTCCTCCGACACCGCCGAAACCGAGGCCAAGGCCGAGTCCGAGGAACAGGCTCCCGTCACGGAGGGCTGAACCTGCTCCAGCAGGCGGTGTGCCAGTGGCGACGCTCGTCGATGGCCTCGGCACCGATCAGTGGCCGATCGACCGGCCACACCAGCACGTGCGTCGCCCCGATGCGGACCGACTGCTGGCAGCCGGGGCAGCGGTACTCCTTCTCGGCGCTGCGTAGCTCTCGCACGCGCCACTGACGACCCGAACGTGTCTCGACCCGGTCGATCCGTCTGGAGAATCCTCGCGGCTCCGGCTCGGGGCGACGACTGTGGCGACGAGGAGACACCCGCCCATGCTAACGACGTGAGTGCTCCCGTCGCCGACGCAGACGCGAACGTGCGACCGTTCGAGACCAACGCCTACGTGCAGTAACTGCGCACCCAGCCCGACCACGCAGCGGTCGCGGCGATGGCCTGGTTGAACGTCAGCACCACGATGTCGTGCGTCGTCGCCGACTCGAACAGCACGACGTCGGTCAGGCCCGCCTGGGCGCTGCACGTGCGTCCGAGGGCAGCCTGGGCTCGGATGTGCTGATCCAGCGACGCCGCGCTCGCCGCGGACGGCGGCGGGACGGCGACGTCCGCACCGGCGGTCGCCGGACCGAACCCACCCGTGGTCGCGAGGACCACGACGCCCGCAGACGCCACAGCCAGACTCGCTGCGCGCGGCAGCGCGACGGGCGAGCTCGTGGTGATCTGCATCGTTGCTCCTGGTTCGGACGGCATCCGATTAATGCAACGATGCACCCATCGTGGGGTTACCCCGGACCGGACGTGATGAGCACATCACGCGAGCACGTGTTCACGCAGGTCAGCACCGAATTCGTCGGTGACGGCCTGTCAGTATTGGTGGAAGCCCTCGCCGGTCTTGCGGCCGAGCTTGCCCTCCTCGACCAGCTGCACCAGCGTGGCTGCCGGTTCCCAGTCGGCGTGGCCGAACGTGGCGACCAGCTCACGCTCGATGGCCAGCGAGACGTCGTTGCCCACCACGTCGAGCAGCTGGAAGGGCCCCATCGGCAGGCCGGTGGCCTTCATCGCCTCGTCGATCTGGTCGCGCGATGCCGTACCGGCCTCGTCGAGCTTGATGGCGTCGTTGAGGTAGGGGAACAGCAGGGCGTTGACGATGAATCCCGCACGGTCACCGCACGAGACGGGGTGCTTGCCCACCGCCAGGCACAACGCACGAACGGTTTCGTCGACGTCGTCGGCGGTCTCGTCGGCCGTCACGACCTCCACCAGCTTCATGACCGCGGCCGGGTTGAAGAAGTGCATGCCGATGACGTCCTGGGGACGGCTCGTGGCTGCCGCGCAGGCGTTGATCGACAGCGACGACGTCGTCGTGGCCAAGATGGTGCCGGGCTTGGTGATGCGGTCCAGGTCGGCGAACAGCTCGAGCTTGATCTGGAGGTCCTCGGCGATCGCCTCGACGACCAGGTCGACGTCGGCCAGCGCGTCGCGGTCGGTGGCACCGTTCAGCCGGCTCAGGACGGCGGACTTGCCGTCTTCGTCGAGCTTGCCGCGGGAGACGGCCTTGTCGAGGCTCTTGGTGACGGCGGCGACGACGCCGTCGACCTTGTCCTGGCTGCGACCGACGAAGGTCACGTCGTACCCGGCCTTGGCGAACACCTCGACGATGCCCGAGGCCATGGTGCCGGTGCCGACGACGCCGACCTTGTCGATCGTGCGGCGGATCTGCGGCGCCGGCTCGCTATCGGCGGCTCCGGCCGCGGCGAAGGTCGAGCCGTCGGCGGCCTGCGATGCCAGGACCGACACCGGCTCGTGCACGTCGGCGCCGGTCTCGGCGTAGAGCTTGCTCAGGCCCTCGGCGACCGTGCCGGCGCCCAACGCGTCGATCAGCGCCAGCGGGCCGATCGGATATCCGCACCCGAAGCGCATCGCGGCGTCGATGTCGGGCGCCGTGGCGTACCCCTGTTCGAACATCGTGGCCGCGTGATTCAGGTACGGGTACAGCAACCGGCGTGCGATGTGCGCGGCGCTGCTCTCGCCCGTGATCTGGTCGACGATCTCCTGCATGCCTACTCCTGGGTAATAAAGGGGTCGTGAAAGACTAGCGCGAGGCCGAGCCGACCGGAACAGGGAGCCGATGAACCGCAGTATGAATCTCACCACAAGGCAGCCGCGGTGAGAATCGTCGTGGCCCGCTGCCAGGTCGACTACGCCGGTCGGCTCGCAGCACACCTGCCGCTGGCGACCCGGGTCATCATGGTCAAGGCCGACGGGTCGGTGCTGATCCACTCCGACGGCGGCTCGTACAAGCCGTTGAACTGGATGAGCCCACCGTGCACCCTGCGCGAGGGCTCCGATGACGACGGAATCCTGGAGTGGACCGTGTCGGCCACCAAGAGCGACGACACGTTGCGCATCCGCATCGAGGAGATCATCAGCGACACCTCCTACGACCTGGGAATCGACCCGGGCTTGCGCAAGGACGGCGTCGAGAAGCACTTGCAGGAGCTCCTCGCCGAGCACACCGCTGCCCTGGGACACGGGATGAGCCTGGTGCGCCGCGAGTACATGACGGCCATCGGCCCGGTGGACCTGTTGTGCAAGGACGCGGCCGGCGGTTCGGTCGCGGTCGAGATCAAGCGTCGTGGCGAGATCGACGGGGTCGAGCAACTGACCCGCTATCTGGAGCTGATGAACCGCGACCCGCACCTGCGGCCCGTGCGCGGCATCTTCGCCGCCCAGGAG
>DATMSF010000001.1:0-1849 GCA_035565535.1 Aeromicrobium sp. | reverse complement strand
GACGACGTCGATCACCTGATCGACCAGGGCGTCGCCCTGCTCCGCGGCGGCGAACGGGAGGCCGCGGCCGGACTGGACCTGCTGCACGCGCTGGTGTTCAGCCTGCTGTCCAGCGGTCGCGCCGGCGAGGCTCGACGGATCGTCGAGCTGATTCGGTCCTCGCCGGCGTCAGCGCAGCTGACCGGTCCGCAACGACTGCTCTGTGACGCCGTCGACGTGATGGTCGGCGCGGACGGTGCCGGGGCGGCCCTGCGTGGATCCTGGCTGTCGGACCTGCACCCCGAGGAGCTGAGCGACCCCTCCGTGCCAGTCGGGTACTTCGGCAGCGTCCTGGTCTGGCTGGCTGACGTCAAGGCCGCCGGTGCCGTCGTGGACCATCTCCGGACCGCCGGTCGGTCCGGAGACGTCGCGCTGGTGGCAGCGTTCGCCGCCGCGGTCACCGAGGCGCTGCGGTACACCGAGACCGGGGAGTGGGACCGCGCGGTGCTGGAGTTCACCTCGGCCGAAGCGCTCGCGGGCGACGCGGACTACTACGGTGCGCTCAACCTGCTCGCGCTGTGGCACGCCGTCATCCCCGCCGCTCGCGGCGATGTCGCCGAGTGCGAGCGGTTGCGCACCCAGGTCCGTGCCGCCGACACCCTCAGCCACCGGCACCTGGACGGGTACGTCCGCGGTCTGCTGAGCCTGTCACGCGGTGAGTACGAGACAGCAGACCAGATCTTCGCCCAGGTCCATGCGGTCGAGAAGTCAGGTGGCATCGCGCTGTCCGGTTACACGTCGTGGTTCGCCGATTGGGTCGAGGCGCGCTGGCACCTGGGGCGGGCGCACGAGCTCAACGCCGAGATCGACGAGCTGGCGGCGCTCGCCACACGCACGAGTCATCCGACGATGGCTGCCCGAGCCGCACGCTGCCAAGCGCTGGTCGCCGACGACTTCGACACCGCGTTCGCCCGCGCGGCCGCACTCCACGACGCCTCGCCGAACCCGTACGAGCGGGCGCGCACCGAGCTGGCCTGGGGTCGCATGTTGCGCCGGTCCCGACGACGTGGGGACGCGCGGATCCGGCTGGAGTCCGCGTTGTCGCGCTTCGAGGCGTTACGAGCGACCGCGTGGGTGGAGCGGACGCGAGCCGAGCTGGCTGCGTGTGGCGTGCGCACGGTCGACGAACCCGACGTACCGACGACGCTGTCGATCCTGACTCCTCGTGAGTTCCAGGTGGCGCGTGAGGTGGCGGCCGGAGCGACGAACGCCGAGGCCGCCAACCGGTTGTTCGTCTCGCCGCGAACCGTCGAGTACCACTTGTCGAACACCTACCGCAAGCTCGGCATCACCGAGCGACACGACCTGACCGAGCTGTTCGCCGAGTCGCGCTGACCGGCGTCGACGTCCACTCGACCGTGGGAGTGGCCGCGCTCAGAGCAGGAAGCGGAACCAGGGACTGTCGCTGTCGATCTTCTCGATGCGTGGGGGCGCGGACTCCATCCGTTCCCGCAGCGCGGGCAGGTCGTCCGCGGTCGCCAGCTCGACGCCGACCAGGGCCGGGCCGGTCTCGCGGTTGTTGCGCTTGACGTACTCGAACAACGTGATGTCGTCGTCGGGACCGAGTACCTCGTCGAGGAAGTGTCGCAGGGCGCCCGGCTCCTGCGGGAAGTCGACCAGGAAGTAGTGCTTGCGGCCCTCGTGCACCAACGCTCGTTCGACGATCTCGGCGTAGCGGCTGACGTCGTTGTTGCCGCCGGAGATCACGCAGACGACTCGCTGCCCCGGTTCGACGGTCACCGTCCGACTCGTCAACGCCGCCGTGGCGAGCGCTCCTGCGGGTTCGGCGATGATGCCGTCCACCTGGTAC